>DATENS010000001.1:0-2493 GCA_035274925.1 Pyrinomonadaceae bacterium
TGTTGATGAGGTGATGTTGGATGAGTTGTGAGTCCCCGTGATGTGGGTCGGAGCACTACAAAACATCACACCTGAAAGCGGCCTTACCTCAAAGTCAGGTTGAAGCAAGATTCTCAAAAAAGCGCTTTTCGGAAGGACAAAGGGCCTTCCGCACATCAGGCGGCAAAGTCGCTGTGAGGCTGAAACACAAGTCCTCAGGTGACCGTTCTTGACCGGGAACCAGCGAATCATCCCGCCGAACTCGAAATAGAAGCGAAACTGAACCAACCTTTTAGACGTTAGCTGTTAGAGTTGTCCTTCTGGACTTCTATTTGCTTGTAGAACCTGCGCATGAAGATAAGACTTCCAATTCTGTCGTTCGTGATGCTCCTATTGCTAAGCTGTATGCTTTGGCCAGAAAGAGCGCCGGCACAAAAGAAGTCTCAGTCCAAAAAAACTACCCCGGCGCCGCTGTCTGAGCTGGAGAACCTCCGCAAGCAATACATCGAAACGACAAAGGAATATAAAGCGTCGTTGGAAAGATTGTTGACGCTATACAAAGCCAGCGTCAAAAAAGCCGAGGATAAGAGAGACAAATCCAAGCCGCTATTCCAGCAAGGTCTGATTTCCAAAACGCAATTCGAAGAAGCCGAACAGGCTGTCGACGCGGAAAAGCTCAAAGTCAGCGGCGTAGAGCAGCAGATGAAGGGTGCGGAGACGCAAATTGCGCAGACCCTTTTGGAAGTGGAATCCGAGAAACAAATGGCCAAGCTCAAGGTTCCGAAAACCGGTGTGGTGAGGACCGCGTCGTTCCTCCGTTATTCCGGCGTCGGGACTTGGGTTCTGTCACAGGCGCCCAAAATCGAATCGTTCTTTCAGCAGGCCTTCAAACGCCCGCTGCCCATCGCCGTCTATGGCCAAGGGGCAATTCATGATCGTTGGAGATTGGATCACCGCAATGCGATGGACATCTCGCTGAATCCCAACACGGCCGAGGGAAAAATGCTGATCGATTTTCTGCAGCGTAACGGCGTGCCGTTTCTCGCCTTTAGCGGCGCCATTCCCGGTGTCGCAACCGGTCCGCACATTCATATCGGCCGCCCGTCTCATCGATACTAATCACCCGTCGTTCTCCTGATTGACATTCGTGAGTGCACTCATATATTTTTATGAGCGTACTCATGGAGAGCTAAGGCATGCCCGCCCGGAAAAGAGCTAAACCGAAAGCGAAGACAGCGAAAAGTCGCGCGCGCGTGCGCCGGCCGGGTGCGCGGGCACAGGCGAAGCATGCAATTCGCGAACGGATCGTGAAGGCCGCGCTCAGTCTGTTTCAATCCCGGGGTTTCGAAGCGACTACCACCAAAGCGATCGCCCAGAAGGCGCGTATTGCCGAAGGCACGGTCTTTAATTACTTCAAAACCAAAGATGACATTGCGCTGCACTTCTTTGAGCAGGAAGTCGATCACGCCATCACCGCGGTGCGTGAGAACCCGCGTCTGCGCAAGGCGCCGCTCGAGGAGAAGTTGTTCGCTCTGGTGCATGCCCAACTGGAGTTCCTGGCGCCGTACGAACGTTTTATCGGCGCGGCATTGCTCCAGGCCCTCAATCCCGCGTCGCATTTGGGACCGTTCAGTCATCGAGCACAGGAACTCAGGCATCGTTATCTGGGTTTCGTGGAAGAGTTGATCGAGGACTCAATCCCAAAAGGTAAACAAAGCTCGCTCACTTTTTTGGCGCCCGAGATTTTCTGGGTTTATTACCTCGGGGCGCTGCTTTACTGGCTCTACGATTCCTCCGAAGGCAAGCAAAACACTCTGGCGGTGCTCGACCGGTCACTGAACATCGGTGTTTCGCTGCTTCAACCCGGAAGACGCTGAATGGCTGCGCGAAAGAACACTCCAACCCGTCGGGCGCTGAGCATGGCGTCGATGAGCGCGGACATCGCGGGCGGATACATCGGCTATCTCTTGCAGCGCGCCTTCCTCGGAAAGACGCAGAGTCAGGCCAAGCTGAAATCAACGCACACGCGCGCGGCGCAGCGGATGCGGGACGAGATGCAGTCTTTGCGGGGCCCCGCCATGAAGCTGGGCCAGATGATGAGCCTGCAAACCGATGTGCTTCCACCGGAAGCATTGGCCGAACTGGCCACACTGCAACGTGAGGCGCCCGGCATGCACCCCTCGCTGGTGCGCATTCAGGTCAAGCGGAGTTTGGGACGCGAACCGGAAGAGATTTTCAAGGACTTTACGCCCAAGCCTTTCGCGGCCGCATCGCTCGGGCAGGTGCACAAAGCCGTCACCCGCGAAGGAAACGTGGTCGCGGTGAAGATTCAGTATCCCGGAATTCGCCAGACCGTGCAGAACGATTTCAAGTTGTTTCGCACTGTTTCAAAAGCCGCGCAGGCCTCGGGACATATTCCGAAGATCGCCATTGATGAGTTGGAACAGCAGATTCTCGCCGAAACCGATTATTGCCGCGAAGCTGACAACATCGATTTCTTCGCCAAACAGTTAG
>DATENS010000002.1:0-5521 GCA_035274925.1 Pyrinomonadaceae bacterium
CCTGTGATCGTATTTGACTGAGAGAAACTGAGCGACCCTGGTAAAGTCGTGTGAGTCGCCTCCGGCATAAGCTGAATACTCCGCGAGCGTTGCAGCCAGATTCGAGTGTATTGAGATCGCATCCTTACCGAGCCGTGGTCCAAGGAAAGGGGTGCAGTATCCGTCTCGTATCCGATGAAACAGCGAAATCCAATCTGACTGTCCCCACGATCTGCCAGTGAATTCTTCGGCGCGTGGCGTTGGCCCAACGGAACCCGCACCTGATTCAGCGCGCGCCCGCCTCGATTGATATAGACGCCAGTCGTCCAGGGTTTTCTTCGCCAACATCGAAGGCTTGCCGACGCCGACCTTCGACAGTCTTTCCAAAGCACGTTCGGCATCCTCACCCAACTTTGTGTCCCGCAGAAGCAGCGACAGCATCTGGACCGAGTCAAACGTCCTGATCCCACTCAACATGTTGATAATTTGATCCGCGAGGTCCTCGCGCTCGAGGGCGCCCTGCAGAATCTTCATAGCAGCTTTGGTGCGCATCTCGCCAAGTACCGAGATGGTAGTTGAGGCCAGGGATTCCTGCGCTAACGCCTTCTTCAGGAGTTTCATGGCAGCGCCGGTTCGTTGCGCTCCCAGAAGTCGGACGGCATTTTCAGCTTGCTCGGCCCGCGCCTCTGGATTGACGATCTTATCTTCCAGAATTCGCCAGGCCTTTTGTCTAGTCTCCTTGTTTTGAATCGCTCGTTGAAACCAGAGGTCCATTCTGGCGCCGTGCTCGAGCGAGGCTGCAAACAAAAACTCCACTTCCGAGGACGAGAGATCTCCTAAAAGACTCTCGTTGCTGGAAATGACGTCGAATTCCCCGGGAGACAAATAGAGGTTCCACAATCTATCTTCCAGACGCCTGGCGGAACGTGTCGTTCTTGATCTTTCTACCTTCGCCCGTTCAAGGCCATTGGTAAGCATGCGCCGCAGAGAGATTGCGTGAACGCGTTGCTCCAAATATTGCGTCCGCTCAGCAAGATAGTCGCTCGTCCACTCGACATACACTTCCTCGTAGCGAGTGCTTTCCCTCACCAGGTGAAGTCCCTTCAGCTTGTCGATGAGCTTGCGAAGACTCTCCTTAGTAGTGCCTAACGACTCGGTCAGTTCATTCAGTCCACGAATGTACTTTGTCCCGCGGTCCGTATTCGCCAGATGCGGAATCAGTTTTCTCAGTAGTTCGAGCTGGCCGTCATTGAGAGCTTTGTTGATGTCCTGTCCGAGTCGCCAATCCAGAATTCTGGTGGCGCCCCCGAGTTTTTCGTAAGCCGCCAGACGTATTCGGCCGCGGGCTCTTTCACGCCAGAGTGTGTCGCAAATAATCTGGAGCCGCGCCGGTTCGACGCGGCCGTTTTCGGAAAGATCAGATAACAGTCTTTCAAGCAGCGGTTCTTCAATTTTCAGACGAACGTTTTTGGCCGGCCCGGTGATCGCCAGGCGCGCCTGCGTCTCGTCCAGCCAGCGGAGTCGCAGGTTTGAATCGTTATGGAAGATGGTGGGAATCTCTTCGCGAAAGGCGTCCATCTCGACAAAGAACTCTTCCCGAAACGAAAACACCAGGTGCACGCCCGAGTCCGGATTGCTGTAGAGCTCGGCGACGTTGGCAATAAACTTGCGCGCCTTCTCGGGCGATTTGTTCACGATGTAGAGAAAGAACTCTTCAAATTGATCGAAGAACAGAACGATAGGTCTCTTCAAGCGCCTGACAGTGTCGATCAACTGAAAGTCCAGCGATTTCTTAATTATTCTCGCAGGAAGCAATCTGGCCTGGCGCAAGGCTTCACGCGCGGATCGTGTTGGATCGCGCTCAACGCGAATGTAAAAAGTCCGGTATCCCAGTTCTTCAAGGCGCGGACGAACTCCTGCATTAATCAGCGAGGTCTTTCCACTGCCGGTTTTGGCGAATAGCAGAACGAGCGGCGTCGCAATGACATCAGAGAGCAGTATCTCGGTTTCCCGTTCGCGCCCGAAGAAGCTGTCGGCCTCATCGATGTCGTAATAATCGAGAAACTTGTATGGTGAAGATGCCATCTTCGTAAGCCGTGGGATCCCGGAGCTACCTGGCTTTCAGCCTGGGAGCCGGCTTTCCATAATCGGCGATATAACGCCGCTCTAACTGCTGCGCAAAGTCATAAAGGTCGATGTCGTAAATCTCGATGCCTTTCCTGCTCCAGAACCTCACCCAAAATTCCGGCGGATCTTTTTGAAAGGCAAATGACTTGCGTCGTTCGTTTGCGGGCAAGTTCTCAATCCAGCCTTTATAGACAGTCCGAAAATCCCAGTCCTCCAGGCTGTAACCCAAAAACAGCAGAGTGCTTGGCGCGAGGGTCTTTACGATCAGCTTCGGAATCCCGATGCGTCCTTTCTCTCGACCGAGAACGGTAAGGAATTCAATGTAATCGTCTTCAGTAATGATTACAGACGGCGGCGGAGACCCGCCCGCCGGGACATCGAAGCTGCCGTGAATCTTGTACAAGATCAGCCCCTTGTACTCTTCCAATTCGTCGAATCTCCGTCTGGTTTGGCGGTTGTCGAGGAAGCCTCCACTGGGCTGGGAAAGCGATTCGAATGCAACTTTTCGCCGCTCAAGCGCTCGCTCGAGGAGCCGGTCATAGTTGGTGGTAATTATTAACTTAAACGGAAATTTAGCCAGGGCGTCGAGCAAAGGCGAAGGCCGCCGGCTAAAGTCGGGAAGCGTTTTTTCAAGCTCACCCACCAGCGACAAACGATCGGTTGCAAATTCGTATTCGAGGGTGACACGCGCCAGATTCTGAGTATCGCGGCCTGCGAACGCAATCAATTTAATAAACGTGCTGGCGAGTTCGGCTCCCAGCGGCAGTCCTTCATATCTGAAATTCTTGTTCGTGACATTGGCAGCCGCACCAAGGAACGGCACGCATGCGTTGCCGTGAATTCGGTCAACAATTAGTTTTAGATGGGCTGGCGTGACGACGGACTTCGCTGAACTCGTTTTACTATTGCGGCCACGGACCGCGGGTGACGACTTCTTCTTTCGCACCACAAGCTTGCGGGATTTTCCTTTTCGAGAGGCCACGGCGCCTTGCCCCTTCTCAAGTCAGGTGACGGTCCAACGAAGCAGGTCGCTGGGAGAAATAAGGACCGCAGCTAATCAACGAGGCTCGTTGTGGAGATGACCTCACAAAGCAGCGTGAGGTGACTTATCCGGCTGAAGAGCCATTGATTCTTAACAGCAGTCACGGATAACGCGTGGACTCTAGTCCCGATATCTTGGCGCTGTCAAGAGTTTAGAACCATCACCGCAGCTCAACTTCCACCGGTGTGGCGTTTCGTGCGTCGTAGCCTTCGGGCCAGTTTGAGATGTTGATGCCGTAAAGCCAGTCCGCGTCCGGTCTGACCTCAAAGCGGATCGAGAAAGACAGGCCGCGCGCGGCGCGCAGACGCGGCGACCAGGAATTAATTTTCCATTCCTGAATCAGCGGCGCCTTTGGATCTTCCCAGGGAATCAGCCGCGTACCGCAATCGGTGCCGTTCACGAAGAGCGTCACGCTGGTGCGAATCCACTCGCGCTTGGCATCCGTGGGCAGCACCGGCTGAATATGCGCGCGCACCACGATCTCCCCCACGCGACGGCGCGTGTCACGGCCCGGCACCAGATATTCGAAGTAGCCTGCCCCGCCACCCCAAACGTATCCCGACCCTCCACCTAACTTCTCGAATCGAGCAAGCGCCAGCGATTCGGGAGAGTAGCGATACAAGATCGTGCCATCCGGTTGGTAGATGATTTGCGGAGGCGGCGTCTCGCTTTCTGATCGAGCAAAGACGAATTGGCGTGGCACTAGATGCTTTCCACCGTCGAGCAACGCGGGCGGCGGTGTGGCATTCGCCAGCGAAGCAAAGACATGCGAAGCGCCGCGCACTTCCCTCAGTACTCCCTCATCCCTGGGCGATGAATAAGTAATGCCATAGCCCCGGTTGGGATCAGGAGTGAAGATCCAAAACATCGCCCCGGCGGCGCCATCGCGCGCGGTCTTTTCAAAATAAGCCCGATACCATTCAACCTGGCTGACACCTTTAAACCCATCGACGTGCATACCGAATTCGCCGAAGACCAGCGGCTTGTTCACCACGGCGGCCGCAGCTACGCGATTATCTATGAACTCGCCAAGGGCCTGAGGTGAATCGACAAAGCTGTCATGGTCGTCGCGCGGATAGTTGTGCACGTCACAGTAGTCGATGCTCGCCAAAGCATGGTCTTTGATCCACTCGCGACGTTCCGCAGCCGAGCGATAACCCCAATCGCCGGGTGTGATCAGATGGTTGGGATCGAGTGACTTCAGGTAGGCGCTCATCTCGGCAAACCAGGCGCGGCGCTCTTCCCAACGGCCCGTCAGGCATTGCGCTTCATTCATCAGCTCGTAGCCGAAAATCGCGGTATCGTCCCGGTACAGCTGACCAGTGATGGTGTTGCGCCGGTTAGCTACCTTCTCGATGTGTTCACGATAAAGTTTGCGCGTGGTTGGGTTTGAATAGAACTGCATCGCCAGTTCGACATTGATGCCGAAGGGATGCTTGTCATCGTCCGCTCCGGCGACGCCTGCCCAGCGCAGGTATTGAGTCACGCCTCCGGTATCGCGCCACCAATTCGTCAGGCCCAGTTGCACGCGTATGCCGTTGCGCGCCGCCTCAGCAATCACGCGGTCGAGAAAAACAAACTGGTCTTCGTTCCACTCGCCGGGTTTGTTACGGAACGAGTGATTGCGCGGCCAATCGGCAAAGTCGGCAATCGGTTTCACGTCTCCCGGCCCACCCTCGCCGGAAGCCCACACGCGCACGACTTTGATTCCCGCTTCCGCCGCTCGTTGCATAGTCTCGGGCATGCGCGCGCGATCCTCATCGCGATACATGACGGCGACGTTCGCGCCGACGAACCGAAACGGCTTTGCGTCGATTACAAATCTCAGGCCGCGCGCGCGCACAAAGCCCGCCCGGCCGCGGTCAGAGCGCTGCCAGCTTGTAATCCCAAACAAAACCGCCGCGACTGCGATCAAAACAGACGCGGCGAGACCGAGTTGTTTTCTGCTCATCAAAAGTACGACAAGCTTTAGCTTGTCGAAATAACCGCGGAGGAACAGCGACAAACTGAAGTTTGGCCTACCCTAACGCGGCGGATTGGTCAGTCTCAAAAATCCCATCACCGCGCAAATGGCTCCCAGCAACACGAAAACATTAAAGAAGGCCCCAAGGCCCAATACTGAATCGAAATCATTTTGTTGCGCGCCCATGATCGCGACAAAGCCCAGCAGGATGAACTGAATGTGATAGAGCAGCAGGCAAACAGCCGCAAAGCTGAACCATCGCGTTGAGGCTCCGAACGCACGCGCACGCGCAAAGCCGAGCACGGCGGCAATCAGCCAGGCGATGCCACCCAGCACCAGCGAGCCGAGCAGAACCGGGATAAAATACGAGGGCTGCCGGGCCCTCATACTTTCCTGCAGGATCAGAAATG
>DATENS010000003.1:0-6789 GCA_035274925.1 Pyrinomonadaceae bacterium
TGAAGATAATTCTTTTGACCTGATTGTTTGCAATCTGGTACTGGAGCACATCCGCGATCTGTCGTTCATCTTCTCTGAAGCGTCACGCGTGTTGATGAAGGGCGGGCGGTTCTTCGTTTGCGAGCTGCATCCGTTTCGCCAGTACCAGGGAACGGTGGCGCGCTTTCAGCGAACAGAGACGACCGAGATCACTGCCTTTGTCCATCACCTGACTGATTTCACAGACGCGGCAAATGCCAGTGGACTATCGCTGAAGAGCATGAAGGAATGGTGGCATGAAGAGGACACGGACAAGCCGCCGCGGCTGGTGTCCTTTATGTTTGAGAAGAAAAGCTGTTAAGGGAAGGGAAGAAGTTTCGTCAGGACCCCTATTCGTACTTTCCAGTCCGCACACACTCCAACAGGTGATTCACGCTGTCGAGCAGTGCGAGTGCATTTCGCTCCATACGAACCAGGCTCTCTCGCTGTTCACTGGTCAGAGGCGTGACGCGATCGCGTTCGAGATATTGGCACAACCCAATGATGACATTTAATGGAGTGCGAATTTCATGGCCCATCTGCCTGGCAAAATCTGGGGCAACTTCATTTTTTCGCAACACTCCTTCGTCCCGCTGCACTCGGTTGTGCGGAATGTGGATTCCGCCTTTCACGGTTAATTCAGTGCGACGCGCGGCTAAGTAAGGTGCAAACGTCGGACTGACTCCTTTCATTAGTGGTGAGGATCTGTGAAAGCCAAGGCTCCGCTCGTCAAATTTGCTGAAGTCCAGAAGCAAAGGGAAATACAGAAACCCACTCAAGCCCGATTAAGTCAACTGACGTGCCAGTTAAAACTCCAGACAGAGAGGCCTTCGGAAGAATTCGACGTTCGAGATTCGCTGCGTAATCGGCCATCGCCGGGCGATTCCGATACAGGATGGTAGCTCGATCTAGTGCCGCTGCCGATGCTTAGGTAGATAGCGAGCGACAAGCTCGTTGAGTCGGTCCCAGTCGATCGGTTTAGTCATATATTCGTTGCAGCCCGCTGCCAGTGCTTCGCTCCGCGATTCGGGACCATCGTGCGCGGACACTGCCACAATAGGGACGTCGTTGAACTCCTGGTGCTTTCTAATCTCTCTGGTGGCAGAGAGGCCGTCGAGTTTGGGCAGGCTCAAATCCATCAGAATTACGGACGGGTGCTTATTCACGGCGATTTCAACCGCCTGTTCGCCGTCGGTCGCTTCGACCACGCTGTAGCCGGCCATTTCGAGCAGCCGGCGCATCATGAAGCGGCTGTCCTCAAAATCTTCGACCACCAGGAAGAGTTCTTTGCGTCCCACTTGTTTCCGCCTTTCCTCCAGCTAACTGATTCAAAAGGATATATTACCTTCGCCGGGCGCATGACTAGCGTACGTTACGCGTGATTGAACCTCTCTCGAACGAAAACACGACACAAAATCACAACTTTATCGAGTCCATTTCGTACACTTTTAGCGTTAGAATGCCCTGTCATCCTGATGAAACCCGCATTAGCCAAAACACCGGAGGCCAACGCACTGGAGGACCTAGGCAGAGCGACCCTCAGAATCGTCCACGATCTGAAGAATCAGCTTAACGGACTCAAATTGTACGCCACGTTTCTCCGTAAGAGGCTGGACAGTGAAGATCGTTCAACAGAAGAGCGAGAAACACTCCTTAAGTTGATCGCCGGACTTGACCGTGCCGCGCGCGATATGACCGCCCTGGTGCGGTACGCGCAGCCGTTCGAGCTGCGGCCCCGTCCCCAGACAGATCTTCGCAAAATCATTTTCGATACTGCCCGCGACGGAGTACAGAGAGTAAGCGGCCCACTCTGTGAACCGTTGACGTGCGAGATTGCCGAAGGCTCGCTGATCGGCGATTTCGATCCAGGCATTCTCGGAGAGGCGTTTAATGCGCTCACGAATGAAGCACTGGTCAACGCCGTCACGAAACAGCCCGGCGCCATCTCAATTCAGGCGCACCGGTCTGAGAGAGATAAGCCCACGGCAGTTGTCGAATGGCACGGCGTGCGTCCGCGAGTGCCGGCAACCGCAGGCGAATCGTTCAGCGGGTATCACAGCGCTTACGCGGCTTTCGCCGCCAAAGTAATTACAGCACACGGGGGTACGCTGGAGTTTTCCGCCCCGGTCATTCGCGTTTCATTACCATTATCCGATTGAATAAGAATTTCCGCACGACTTCATGAGCAAATCAAAAAATAAAGACATACGTATTCTGGTCGTCGATGACGAGCCAATGATGAGCGACTCGTTGCGTCAGCATCTGGCCGATGAAGGCTATGCCGTCGATGTCAGCTCGAGCGGCACCGAGGCGATCGATCTGTTCGACGGCGGCGCTCATCACCTGGTCATTTGCGATCTGCAACTGCCCGACATGGATGGCCTGGCCCTGCTGCGCCACATGAAGGACGCCAAGCCCAACACTGAAGTCATCGTGGTTACCGGTTACGGCTCAGTGCAAACCGCGGTCGAAGCGACCAAGGCCGGCGCTTTCTATTTTGTCGAGAAGCCTTTTGACTTTGAAGAGCTGTCACCACTGATTGAGAAGGCGCTCGAGCGACGCGAGTTGGTGGCTGAGACGACAAACATGCGCCGCCAGCTTTCCACGCGCTCTGAGTACTTCAACATTATCGGCTCGTCAAAACAGATGCAGACGATTTATGAAACGATCGAGTCCGTAGCCAAGTCGGACGCGAACGTGCTGATCGTGGGCGAATCAGGCACGGGCAAAGAACTGATTGCCAATGCGATTCACTACAACTCGCTGCGGGCAAAGAAGCCGTTCATAAAAGTTAATTGCGCCGCGCTGCCTAAAGAGCTCATCGAATCGGAACTATTCGGCCATGCCAAGGGCGCATTCACGGGCGCGCACGCAGACAAGGAAGGTCTGGTGCAGCACGCGGCCGGCGGCTCGCTGATGCTGGATGAAATCGCGGAAATGCCGGTTGAATTGCAGCCGAAACTGTTGCGCGTTCTGCAGGAACGGACCTGCCGAAAGATCGGATCAGAAAAAAGTTACCCGGTGGATTTTCGATTGATTAGCTCGACCAACCGGCCGCCCGCGGACGCGATTCGTGACGGCCTGCTGCGTGACGATCTTTTCTATCGTATATCCACTATCACCATCCACGTACCGCCCCTGCGCGAAAGGATGGAAGACATTCAACTTCTCACGGATCACTTTCTCACCATTTACTCGGATAAATACGATCGGCCCACCGCCGGCGTCTCACAATCAGCCTATCAACGCCTGTTTGCCCATCCGTGGCCCGGAAACGTGCGCGAGCTGCAGAACGTAATCGAGCGCGCAGTGTTGCTGGCCAAAGGCGAGCGCATCGAACCGGTCGACCTGCCATTCGACAACGGCACCGTGCCGTCAGCTTCGACTGCGTCCCTGGCCTGGGACGTTCCGCCCAACATGACACTCGAAGATATTGAAAAGTTTGTCATCGAGCGAACCTTGCAACGCACCGGCGGCAACAAACAAAAAGCGGCAAACATGCTTGGCATTTACCGGCCACGCCTTTACAGTAAAATCAAGAAGTACAAGATCGGGCTCGAGCCGATCAGCCAGAATTGAAAGACAGCTTTACTGATACTTAATAAGGAACGCGACAGTGCCTGTTCGTCCAGACGACCGTCGTCAATCGCCCCGGCTCGATGCCAATCTGCCGGCGCGGCTGGATTTCAGTGTGCTGCTGCGCGACGCTGATTCTGCGAGCAGCGGAGTCCAGCATTTGCGCGCAGTGGCCGGGCACACCGTGAATCTGAGCGCACATGGCCTGGCGGTGGTGTTGCACGCGCAGAATATCGAAGAACAATACCTGGCGGGCAGCGATGGATCGATGGCCATCGAGCTGGACCTACCCAACGGTTTGTCGCTCGAGATTCATGCGACGCCCGTGCGCTATGAAAAGCGCGAGGACGGCTATCTAATCGGCGCGCGCATCAGCGAGATGAGCGACCGCGATCGCGAATTGTACGAAGAGTATTTGGGTGAGATCGCGGGGAGTTAAGCAGTCTATAGATCACCGCAGAAATGGATCGTCGCGATCAGTTCGCGAAGCGAACGGCATATCCGTAGCCCACGGCGCCAGCCGTGGGTTCAGCGAGACCAAAGCCAATCCTTAAGCCCGCAACGCGGGCGCCATATTTTCCTTGCTCATGATCATGTCGCCCGCTTCGCGGGCTCGTTTTCTTTTGTGGAGTTGGTGACCCACGGCTGGCGCCGTGGGCTACTGGTATACCGTCCGCGTCGCGGACTGGTTGCCTGGCCTGGTTTATCTACTGTGTGTAATCTGTGGATTAATCCACCTGATAGGTCGCCACACTCGTCGGTGTTTCGAAACACCTGACCTTATGAATTTGCACGCGGTCATCATTGATTTTGGCTGCGAGTCTTTCCAAAACAAAGCGCGCTACGTTTTCCGCCGAAGGATTCTGTTCTTCAATGAATGGTTCCAACTCGTTGAGGTTTTTGTGATCAAGATAGACGACCAGATCGTCTGCCGCCTGCTTCAGCTCCACAAAATCCACTAACAATCCGATGTTGTTCAGCTCTCGCCCACGGGCGTAGATCTCGACTTTATAATTGTGGCCGTGCAGGTTTTCGCACTTTCCCTTATAGCCGCGCAGTTGATGCGCGCTGGAAAAGTTACGCTCGATCATGACTTCAAATTGTCCGGGCATGGTTATTTCTCTTGCTCTTCCGTTTTCTTCCGTAAACTCAACGGCCGCATATCGGTCCAGACTTCCTTGACGTAATCCCAACACTCTTGCTTGGTGCCGGTCTTGCCCACATCGTTCCAGCCTAAAGCATTTTCGCGATCAGCCGGCCAAATCGAATACTGCTCTTCAGCATTAACGACAACTTTGAAGATGGTCCTGTCTTCTCGTTCTGCGCTCATGGCGAACTCCGCGAGTGATTTGAGGACTCAATATCGTTGGCATCATAACGCCGCCACACGGTGTGTCTCAAACACTGCGCCAAGCTCGGCGATGTTCGACGTCACCCGGCACGGCGGTAAGCTCTTTAAAAAAGTCCGGCCATACATTTTGGTGCGCAGGCGCGGATCGAGCACGGCCAGGACGCCGCGATCCGTGGTGCTGCGGATCAAACGCCCGAGTCCCTGTTTCAAACTAATAATTGCCTGCGGCACGCTGTATTCGTAAAAACTCGAGCCGCCTTGTTCTTCGATGAACCGCTGGCGCGCCGCCACCACCGGGTCGCTGGGCACGGCGAACGGCAGCTTGTCGATGATCACGCACGACAATTGCTCGCCGCGTACATCGACGCCCTGCCAGAAACTCTGAGTCGCAAACAGCACGGCATTCGGCGTCGCGCGAAACTTTTTCAGCAGCGCCCCCTTTGAAGCGCTGCCCTGAACGAAACAGGGATAATCGGTCTGAGAAGCAACGCGTTCGAACATCTCATTCATTCCCATTAAGCTGGTCGAGAGTACAAAGGCGCGGCCCTCAGTGGCGTTAACGATCTTAATTACCTCATCGGAGGCGGCGCGGCCCCACTGCGGCGAGCGCGGGTCGGGCATCGAAGGCGGCAGATAAAGCACCGCCTGATTCTCGAAGTCGAAGATCGACTCGGCCATTAGCTCATCGGCCTTGTCGAGTCCCAGCCGTTCGCGAATGAAACAAAAATTTCCCGCACTGGAAAGCGTCGCCGAAGTGAGAACCACGGTGGGAACTTTTTCGAACAGTTTGTCCTGAAGCATGGCCGAAACATCGATGGGCGAAGCGCGCAGAAAGGTGCCGCGCCCGCGCCGCTCGAGCCAATACACAAATTTCTGGTCATCGGCCTTCACTATGAAGTTGAGTGAGAAGCGAAACTCGCGTGTGCGGCGCAGTATGCTTTCGGCGTCAGGCGGCGGGTCCTTGAGAATGTCGATCGCCGTTTCGAGGCGGTGAAGCGCATTGTCGAGTGCGTGATAGGCGGACGTCCCGTCCGCCTCTGAGAGCGCAGATGACTCGTCTGCTTCCGGCGCAAAAGCCGCGCCCTCCCTCACGGTCGGGCTACTGCCACGCGGAGCCAACGCGAACCTTCCTTCCAGGCCCCGGCCTTCTTTAAATGAAAACCAAAACAAATCCGCGAATCGTTGAATCCGGCCACTGATGCGGGCGAGCTCGCGCGTCGCCTCGCCGTCATCGAGCTTCAACCCGGCTGTGTCGTACAACAGGTCATCGATCTGATAGTTCGAGACCTGCACACCGAAATACTCTGACGCCACGTCTTCAATCTGATGGGCCTCGTCCAAAATCACCGCCGCATAATCCGGCAGCACGGCGCCGTAGGCTCCGTTGCGCAAAGCGAGATCCGCAAAAAACAGATGATGATTAACCACGATGATGTCGGCATCGAGCGCGCGCTGGCGCATGCGCGTGAGAAAGCACGGTTCGAAGTCCGGACACTTTTGTCCCAGACAGGTATCTGAGCGCGCATCGATGTGGCGCCAGAACGGCAGATTCTCAGGCAGGTTATAGAGCTCAGCGCGATCGCCCGTCTCTGTCTTGGTTACCCAGCGAAACACTTCGTCAAACTGATCGATCTGTTCCAGGCCTTCGAGCACCGGCGTGTTTTCAGCCTGCTTGATGCGGTGCAGGCACGCGTAGTTATTGCGTCCTTTCATCAGCGCGGCGCGAAACTTCACCGGCAGAGTGTCCTGAAGAAAGGGAATGTCCTTGTCCATCAACTGCTCTTGCAGGTTCTTGGTGCCCGTCGAGATGACGACGCGCCCGCCGCGCGAGACGGCCGCGGCGA
>DATENS010000004.1:0-4299 GCA_035274925.1 Pyrinomonadaceae bacterium
GCGATGTGCGTGACGGCAAGTCACACAAGATTTTGGTTAAGGTTGACGTGGATGGCGACGGAGCCACCGATGAAAAGGCTTACACAGTAAAGTCTCGGGAGATTTATATTGCGCCCAAGCCTGAGGGGGCGGGTAAGCAGTAGGCAGAAGGCAGAAGGCAGAAGGCAGAAGGCAGAAGGCAGCGAAAGCCAACCAACTTCACAGGTCAAGCAAAAAAAGCAGAGACTCGAACGAGCCTCTGCTTTTTGTTTTTGGTTTGCTTCAGGCAGCGTCCCCTTACGACGGCCTTCTGCCTTCTGCCTACCGCCTTCTGCCTTCAGCTCTTCCACTCACCTTTTTCAATGATCGGCTTTCCATCGAGGGTGACAGTGCAGCCGCCCAGGTGACCGCCGGCTCCGAAGGTGGCCTTGTTGTCGCCGCCGGCCCAGGTGTTGTTACCGGTGCCCAAACTAACCATGCCGGCCTGGACCCAGTTGCCCACTTTGCTTGCCGGCCAAATCTTCACGTTGGGATTGATGCCGAAATCAATATAGCTAAGCATGTCTTTTCCCGGATCAGTCGCCGCATCGTAGTCCTTCTTCATCGCTTCGAAGCCCGGTCCCGATCCCGTCATTGACGTCATCTTGCCTCCCGCAAAAACCAGAGTGACGTTGGTGACTTCTTTCCCGCGATAGTAGTCCTGCGCGATGACGACTTTTCCTTCCGCACTTCCCGCCACCGGCGTCGAATAGACTTCACCCGCGGGCAGGTAAACCGTGACGGCGGGACCGCCTTTCGCTACGTCTTCGGCTGAGATAATGCCGTCGCTCACATAGAACGGCCGGCCCTCAATCTTCACTTTTAGATCAGTGCCCTCAGGACTGGTAATGTGAAGTTCTTTTCCTGCGCCAAGACTCGTCTGCACCTTCGTGCCGGTCGCTTGAATACTTGAATAGTCCGCATTGACTCCGGACCAGAACGCCTTGCTCAGCTCATCCTGCGATATGCCCAGACGTTTTGCCCGCCACGCGGTCGGATACAGGTCATTACCGATGGACACGGTGCGCACATTTCGTTTGAGGTAAAGGTCACCAACCGGCTGGTTCGTCTTACCGACATTCTGCAGGCGCGTCGCCGGAACATCCGCGAGCAGACCCTCAGTCTCGTTCGCATCAACACCCACTGCCACCGTCGGAAGTGTCGCTAGTTTTAGTTCCAAATCGGGCGATTGAGTGTCGTATTTCTCAGGGACCTCTTCATAATATTTCTTTGCGAGGCGATCGCTGTTCAGCGTGAGCAAAGGAAAGGCGCCCACCTTTCGCGAATCGGTCACCAGATTCTCTAGCAACTCTAAATCGCGCACACCGCCGCTGATAAAAACGACGTCTCCCTCTTTAATGCCCGCGACTTGGGTCACGACTCGATTGGCGATGGCTTCATAATCAGCCGCGCCGGCCGACGCGGGTTTGGTTTCCGGACTCGCGGCGGGCTTATTCTCGTTCGCGACTGGGGGATTGGCTGCCGGCTGGCATGACAGCAACGCAGCGCCGACCAGAGCACACAACACAAGCAACAGATTTCTCTTCATTCGAGCGACCCTCTTTTAGTTGTTAGTGGAAAAGCAGGACGCTTGTATGCCAAAACAGAGGCCAAGTCAATGTTGGGAAGTGGCACGCGCATCCTGCGCGTGGATCACGGGCAGGACGCCCGTGCCACTCTCTTGCTCTTGGCCATGAGCCGCGTGTAAAGTAGGCTACGTCATACCCGCATTTCTCCCCGCTTTGCCAAACTTGTTCGGAGGTTACAACTGATGTCCAGCGATAGCATCAGCGCTAAGGACGCCGCGGCCGCACAAGAGTTTCCGGATCGGGTCGGATTCAAACCAGACAATCCATTTCTGGCTAACTTTCGTCCCTACATCCCGGCCAGCGTACGTCTTCCCGAATTGACGCCGCTTCCCTTGATCATGGGAACACTGCTGGGAATCATTTTTGGCGCGTCTTCCCTTTATCTGGTGTTGAAGACCGGATTAACGGTAAGCGCCTCGATTCCGGTGGCGGTGATCTCGATCACGTTGTTCCGAGCGCTGTCCAAGGTGGGCCTGAGGAACGCCACCATCCTGGAAAACAACATCGTGCAAACCGCGGGGTCAGCCGGTGAATCGATCGCTTTCGGCGTTGGCGTGACCATGCCGGCGATCATGATTCTCGGGTTCGACCTGGAATTCACACGCGTTACTTTGGTGGCGGTGTTGGGCGGCCTGCTGGGCATCCTGATGATGATCCCGCTGCGCCGCGCGCTGATCGTTCAGCAGCATGGCCTTTTGAAGTACCCGGAAGGGACCGCTTGTGCCGAAGTTTTGAAAGCCGGAGCTTCCGATGAATCAAAGGCCGCCGCTCATGCGGAAGCGGGCGCACACGTTTCGGACGTGCGTGCGCTGCCCATCTTCACCGGACTGGGTATCGGTTTCATTTACAAGGTCGCCATGGACGGCTTTAAGTCCTGGAAAGACACCCCGGAAAAAGTTTTTGGCGGCGCCTTCTCAGGCGGATCAATTTCCGCAGAGATCAATCCGGCGCTGCTGGGCGTCGGTTACATCATTGGCCCGCGCATCGCTTCGATCATGTGCGCCGGTGGTGTGCTGGCTTACCTCGTTCTGATTCCTGCGATTAAGTTTTTTGGCAGCGCCATTCCCGGCGCGCTGCCGCCCGGGAACGCTCCCATCTCTGGGATGGGTCCCAACGACATCCGCGGCGCTTACGTTCTCTACATCGGCGCGGGAGCGGTGGCCGCCGGCGGCATCATCAGCCTCTTTCGTTCTTTACCCACGATTTGGAGTGGATTGCGAGGCGGACTCGCTGACCTGCGCGGAGGACAGTCCGCGCGCGCTGGATTAGTGCGCACCGACGAAGACCTCTCGATGAAGTTTGTGCTCGGCGGCATCTTTGTACTGCTGGCGCTGATTGTTCTCTTCCCGCAGCTGGGTCTTCAATGGAACATTCTCGGCGCAATTCTTATCGTGGCTTTCGGCTTTCTGTTCGTCACCGTCTCGTCCCGGCTCACGGGCGAGATCGGTTCGTCGTCGAATCCGATTTCCGGAATGACGGTGGCCACGCTGCTCTTAACCTGTTTGATCTTTCTTTTGGTTGGCTGGACCGGATCGCCTTATTACGTTACCGCGCTTTCGATCGGGGGCATTGTTTGCATTGCCGCCTCGAACGGCGGCACTACGTCACAGGATCTGAAAACCGGATTCCTCGTCGGCTCGACACCGAAGCACCAGCAGACCGCGATTCTGGTAGGTGCGCTGGCTTCGGCGATTGTGCTCGGGCCAATCCTGCTTCAATTGAATGACGCCGGCACGGTCTACGTTCCGGTGGCCAGTGATCCGGCGGTCGCCACGGCCGCCAATTTCCAGGTGCCTGCGAATGAATTGGCCAATCTGAAAACCGAGAAAGTGAAAGGCCCGCAAGGCATTACTGACCAGGCCAACTATCGCGCTTATCACCGGAGCGCCAGCGAAGGCGAAAATGCAGTTAAGTACCTGGTCAACGATCAGGGAGTGCCGGTTTACATGGCTGACCCCGCCATAAATGGCACGCACAAAGCGAGACCTGACGGCACTACCGTAACCAAGTTCG
Source organism: Pyrinomonadaceae bacterium (assembly GCA_035274925.1). GTDB lineage: Bacteria > Acidobacteriota > Blastocatellia > Pyrinomonadales > Pyrinomonadaceae > UBA11740. The sequence continues at coordinate 3,621 of DATENS010000004.1, forward strand.
ACGCGCCCAAAGCGGTGCTGATGAGCTATATCATCAAAGGCATTCTGAACCACAAACTGCCGTGGACGCTGGTGCTGCTCGGCGTGATGATCGCGATCGTGCTCGAGATGTCGGGCATACCATCACTGGCGTTTGCCGTGGGTGTTTATCTGCCGCTGGCTTCCTCGAGTCCGATTTTCATCGGCGGCATGGTGCGCTGGCTGGTTGATAAATATGTCCGGCGGAAATTCGCGCAACACAATATGACCGAGGAACAACTGGTCGCCGAGGGCGACAAGAGTCCCGGCGTCCTAATGGCCTCAGGCTACATTGCCGGCGGCGCGCTTGCGGGAATCATCTATGCGTTCCTGAATGGGCTGCCCAGTCTGGCCGGCTTCAACAGCAGCATTGAAAACTGGGCCAAGACGAGCAATCCTTTCTTCAAAGGACCAAGCGAGAACCTGCTGCCGCTCATTCCCTTTGTGATAATTACTGTTCTGCTGTACCTGGCCGGACGCGAGCTGATTCTGGCAGGAAAGGATAATGGGGCTCCACCCCCACGTTCGTCGCGCGGCTGACGCGGCTGGTTATTGAATGAGGTTTTTGTGTTATTAAGTTCGAGGCGCGCTTGCCTTTGGTCAAAGTGCGCCTCGTAATTTTATGAAGGCTGGTATTTATTCCATGTTTCGATCAAGGTTTA
>DATENS010000005.1:0-4988 GCA_035274925.1 Pyrinomonadaceae bacterium
GTTTTTTTACTTCGCCGTTAGGGTATCGGCAGTCTCATTGGCAACGTGCCCAGGGCGCTTGTTCCAAGGCCGCGAATTATTTCAACGAGACTCTTAGGCGCCAGCGTCCCCACCTGACGGACGTCGACGATGTCGTAAGGCTGAAGCAACACATCAGGCTGCTTACCTTTTCTGATCGCATCGTAATCAAACGTCAAATCCTCGGATCCGATCTTCCCTTCTTTCCTGCGATAGATGTGGACCTCTGAAGTCTTGGCTAGTTTTTGGGTCCCGCCGGCCATAGCAATTGCCCGTGCGAGGGTTATCTGATCCTTGATGACCATTTCTCTGGGTTGAATTACGGCGCCGGTGATAAAGACCGGCTCTCCTTCATTGACGATGACAATGTCGCCGGGCCTGATCACCGGGTTGTTTTCCGGCGCGCCCCCCTTGATATCGTTGATCTTAAACGTTTCCAGTTTGCCAATATCTGATTCCTTGGTGTGATTCGCCGCGACGGTCGAGGCGACCGGGGCGGCTGCAATCAGCGGCTCATCCGTGTCCGGGCACATCTCCACCTCGGTATGTAAGATATCAATTGTGCCGCTCGCATTTTGTGTAATCCCACCGGCGGTGACCAGCACTTCATGCAGCCGCAAGCGACGGACCATTTGCACTCGTGAAGGCAGGCGCACAGCGCCAAATACGATCGCAGGTTGACGGCTGCGGCGTTCGAGAATCCGCACGCTGACGCGAGGCTTCAGAATGTATTTGCCGAAGGCCTCGGTGATGCTCTTCTGTACTTCTTTTTCGTTGCGGCATTTTGCCGGAATTGGCTCCTCAATAAATGGCAGCGATGTGATGTTGCCGTCTTCGTCTATCTCGACCGTTGAATTCAAGTCGGGCTGTCCGAAAACCCTGACATCGATGATGTCTCCAGGTCCGAGGCGATACCGGCGGACACCCTGATTATCAATACCCCCGCCCTGAAAATCTGAACCTGGCTGCGCCTGGGCCATTACGCCAATTAGCGCCGGCAGAGCAAACATCGCACTTAGTATTAGAAGGAGTCTCTTGCTCATGGTGGAACCTCGAACTTTCATGAAGACAAACAAATAAAGCAGATCGAACTAATGCGGCACCGTCACGAAACGACTATCAGCGCTTCGATTTTCGGGGAGGCGGCAGTATTCCGAATCCGGTAAATAACCAGTTGCAATGATCGCATAAAAGACTACGTATGCCAAACATACGGATAAACCAGGGAGTGTGCCGATAACCCCGCCGAATTCTTCGGCTTCCACACTTTGGACATTTACGGGTAAGGGCCCTCAAAGCGTCGTATCAGACTTTCTGTCGGGAGCAGATGGTTCCGAGTCTACCGCCTTATGGGTGGTCAGGCGAGCGCGCAACAGGTCGATTTCCCGGGTGATCTGTTCGGCGGCCGCCTGATGATCGTTGCCGGCGCCGGCTCGGGTCAGATAAAACAACGCGTCGCGATAGCAATCAATCGCCCGGCGATAACGGCCTTTGAAGCTGGCACGCTGGGCCAGCTCGACCCAATGCGCCACCCGGCTGGAGTTAATAAATTCGCGCACGGCCGCAGCGGATCTTTCCAACTCTTCGTCCTCGGGATATTTTTGCCGGGCTGAGTCAATACAGTCCAAAGCGCGGTTAGCTGTCTCGATTTTTTCGTGCAGTCTGGCGCGTTGCTGCGCTTCGTGGGTCAGTGAGCGCGCCGAATCACGGGCCCAGGTGAGCAGGTGATGTTTCTGCAGCGCCCGTACGCGCTCCTGCCGTGCTCGGACCTTGAGCCGTCTTTCCGGCGACAAACCCGGTGTGGTCAGCGACTTTTCAGATCCATCTAAAAACTCGCCGCACAATTGAAACATTTTCAAGTGAACTTCCGGAAGCGCCTCGCTCGCGTTAGTTTCCGTCGACTTCTTTTCCAGAGCCCGCAGTGCCTGGCTTTGAGAAAAGCTTGGTTGCCTTCCCGGCACGGGCGTCCGCCGCGACACCGGTCGATCAAATCTTTCGCGTTCTTCATCAAACGCGTGGCGGTTCACAGAGCGTCGCATCGCAACTCCGCGTGCGAGTGCCGCCACGAGTATGACGACAGTTGCGGCCAAGCCCGCGGGAATCCACGGATTTTCCTCGCCTTGTAACATCCACCACAACACAAAGAAGAGCGCGCCCGCAGCCGCCACAGATGCGACCATATACCCCGACGCAGACGGCATTGCCCGGCTCGGTTTCCGAGGATGTATGGCGCGCGGTCTTTGCGAACTGTGCAACTCCACGAGGGGAATATATCAAGGGCGCACGCGACACACTAGCTCAGCAAATGGGCCGTCAGGCCGTGGGGTGCGGATTATGGTCAATCCGGACTTTCATATGTCAATATATGCGCCCTGTTCAAAGGCACTAAGAAAGGATTTCTATGGACACCAGTTTTGCCGGGAAGGCTGTAATTGTGACCGGCGCGACATCAGGAATTGGGCGAGCAGTTGCGACCCGGTTTGCTAAAAGCGGCGCCGGAGTTATCGCCATTGGCCGAAACGAAAGTGCATTGAAGGCAGTCGGCGAGGAGATCGCAACTGCCGGTGGAACTCCGATTATCATCGAGGCTGATGTCACCAATACCGAAGAGATAGAGCGGTCCCTGGCTCGAACCGTTAACGAGATGGGCCGCCTGGATGTGGTGGTAAACGCGGCCGGGCACATCTCAACAGGCACGATCGAAGACACGTCGATGGCGGCGTGGGACGCGATGATGAATGTAAACCTGCGGGCCGCATTTTATCTGATGCAGATTGCCGCACCTCATCTGATTCAAACAAAGGGAAGCATCGTAAACGTATCGAGTGTTACCGGCCTGAGATCATTTCCCGGCGTGCTTGCCTACTGTGTATCCAAAGCAGGACTGGACCAATTGACTCGGTGCGCGGCGCTCGAGCTTGCGCCCAAAGGTGTGCGGGTAAATGCGGTGAATCCCGGTGTAGTCGTTACCGAAATCCATAAACGCGGCGGAATGAACAACGACGCGTACGAGAAATTTCTTGAGCACTCAAAGACGACCCATCCCCTGGGACGAGTGGGCAGTCCATCGGAGATTGCCGAATTAGTCTTCTACCTGGCTTCTGAAAGTGCTTCGTGGATTACGGGTGCGACTTACTCGATTGATGGCGGGAGAGCGCTAACCTGCGCTCGGTAATGACTAGTTGTTCCTGGATCCATCTCTGAGCAGGCGAGTCACTGTGCTTGGGAGGTCACTGATCTCTTCAGGTTTCTTTAGAAAAGCATCCACGCCGACGCGCCATGCAGCGGTTTCATAATCACCACCGGAGAGCATAATTATCGGCGTGCGGCGGCGATGAGTCATTTTACGCGTGCGCTGGATCAACTCGAGCCCGCTCAAACCTTGCAGATCGTTGTCTACCACCAGCACATCGAAGTGTTCGTTACCGGTAAGTTTCCTGAGCGCGCTGTCGCTATCGGCGCACTGTTCCACCTGCCAGTTTTCGGCCGACAGCAGGTCGCTGACAAGTTGCGCGACGAGCTTGTGATCTTCGACGTGGAGGATCGAGACTCGCGAGGTTGACCGATGAATCGGCGGAACGGTGGTCCTTTTCTTCAGTTTTCTCGCTTTGGAAAAGATGTGGCTGCGACGCTTGCGGACGGCGGATCGCGTGCCCAGCAAATCGCGATGACGGCTGTTGATGAGTGAGATTAAGCTTTGGTGATGTTTGAATCCGAGCAGGTGGGCCGCCTTTGTTACGGCGCCGCTCGCATCCCGCAGGGCCCGTTCAATCAAAGCCTTCTCGTAGTTGCGAACCTGTTGTCTTAACGAAAAATCCTCCCAGGATGATTCGATGGTGGGCTGGTTCTCGCTGGTTCCGAGCTTTAGGGCATCAATCACACGGCGCGCGCAGGCGATGAGACGTCTGGTGGCTGACGGATCCTGCGACTTCTGCAAAAGCTCAGTCGCCGTTTCAAATATCGTCGCCAGCTCGATCGCGGAAGTTTGATCGGACAACTCTTCGATGATGCTCAGTTTTGCCCGGCCGGCGCCTTCCAGATCGCCAGCCGTCTCGGCGATTTCAATGGCCCGATCCAACAGCTCCCGCGAACGCACAAATCTGCCCAATCGAGCGGTGACCGTTCCGTACGTGGTTAGTGCTTCCGCAAGAACGGCCTGCTCATCGCCTCGCTCAAGCGTTTTGACCACGGAGCGAATAAGCCGATCAGCTTCGGTGAGACGCCCTTCGGCTAAGAAGGTGCGAGCGCGTGTTTCGTCGACCTGAGCAACGGTACCGGAATCCCTGAGCTCGAGGAAAAGATGGCGAGCGCGATCCAGACGTTGATGTGCTTCCTGGTATCTCCCAATCGTAAGGAAGAGATAACCGAGATTATTCTCCACGCGAGCGAGATTGCGTTTATGGCCTGCCTCTTCAAAATGGAAACTTGCCGCGGCGTATTCAATCAGCGCACGATCAATGCCCTCGGTTCTTCCAAATCTTCTAAACAGACGCGCGAAGTTGCTATGAAACGCGCCTTTTAGGACATGGTCGTCGCTTTGATCCAGTATGGGCAACGCCTCGTCGTAAAGCCGCAGCGCCTCGTTTAAGTGACCAGCGTCGGTTTCCACAGCTCCTGATCGTATAAGAACGCAGGCTCTTAGGTCGCTATGCTCGTACTTTAGAGACTCCGAGGCCCGTTTTAGGTGAATGCGTGCCTCATCAAATGCACCTTCGCGCCAATAACATAGGGCGAGATCGGCCTGCGCTTCTGCTCGTTTTTCAGATTGACCAAGATTTTCAAATATATCAATACTCTTTGTAATTAGATCCTTCGCCGTCTCCTGACTCCCAAAAACCTGACCCGCACTTCCCTGGAGAGCAGCCAAGGCTCCAACCCGAAGCAGAACCTCGCCTTGGATTGGCTCACTAAGGCCATCGAGTCTCGGCGGTCGCTCAGTATCAGGCCAAAACTCGGCTAATGCCTCGGCG
>DATENS010000006.1:0-9429 GCA_035274925.1 Pyrinomonadaceae bacterium
TGATCGCCTATGTAGGCAGCGAATTGCGCGTCAAATCATGGCTGGATCGCGCGCAGCGTCTAATCGATGTGTTGCCGTCACCGGAAGCGGCCGCGAATTTTATCGGTGGCGATAAGACGCGAACCGATGACGACGCCGCAATTCCCGAAGCCGAGCCGCCGGCCGAGGAAACCAAGCCGAAAGACAAACCAAAACGTCTCTCTCCCGTCCATCCGGCGGCGATTGCATGGACCATGCTCGTGCTCGAGCATGTGCGGCAGCTGATTGCGAACACTCCGGAAGAAGGAACGCCGGACGAGTTGCGCATGGCGCTGATGTCGCTCCTGGACAGTCTGGAATTTTCAAAGCAAGTGCGCCGGCCGCTCGGCCACAGCGAGGATTGCGATGATGCACCTCAGGCCACGCTCGACGTGCGCGGGCTCGAGAGCCTGCGCCGCGCTTTGGCGGCTACGGTGCGCGCGTTCCGATTTGCGGACGCGGTGGTGTCGGAGGCGCAACCACGACTTGCTGTGTCGGAAGACCGACCCAACACTGAGATCGACAGCGAGCCCTTGACGCGCGGGCTTCAGACACGAATTCCGCTCGCCGGTTTCATTGGGGAAGTTGAACGTTGCGTGAGTTCACAGTCGTTGACGATCGGCGCGGCGGATCGCGACGGGCTGCGCGTGCTCGAAGCCACAGACGTGCGCGGCCTTCGCTTTCGCGCAATCTTCATTGCGGGGATGAACGAGGGTGGATTCCCTCTGCGCACCGGCCGCGACTGGTTATATCCGCACGAAGAGCGTGAGCGTTTGAAAAAGCATGGCATCGTCCTCGAAGACATCTCGACTGAAACGCTTTTGAAAGAAGAGCACTACTTTTATCAGTGCGCCTGTCGCGCGACGGACAGACTGTATGTGACCCGGCCGCTGGCGGACGATGGTGGCAATGAAACCGTGCCTTCCTATTACATCGAGGAATTGCGTCGCGCGATCGCGCCCGCTGAGCTGGTGAAGACCCAGATCCGCAGCGACATCGACACTCACGATTTGTCTCTGACTTCAAATGCGGCGGAGCTGGGCGCTGAGCTGGTACGGCAGAAAGCTCGCCAGGGACAGCGCGCCAGAACTGAGAATCTGCTCTCCGCGCGCACAACCAATGAATTAATCTCGCGCGCGCAAGCGGGTGGTTACCTGTCTGACTCGACGCTGCGGCGTGTGGCGTTGGAATTGGAACGGGCAGGCGATTCTTTTGGGCCATACGACGGGCAGATTACCCATCGCGAGTTGCAAAACCTGCTCGAGCGCTATTTCGGGCCGGAATATGTGTACAGCGCAAGCGGCCTCAGCGCTTACGGCAATTGTGCCTTTAGATTTTTTGCGGCGCGCGTGCTGAAGCTCGAACCGCGCAACGAAGCCGCACTCGATTTGCCCGCGATCGATGCCGGCAAACTGCTGCATGACGTGTTGCGCAGGTTCTTTGAGCGGCACCGCCGGCACTACCTGCCTGCACAGGACCGCGAGGAACTTCGTCGCGAAATGTCGGCAGTGGCCGATGAAGTTTTTAAAGAGCACGAACGAATGGTGCCGCCGTTGAACGAGCGCATCTGGAAAATCGATTGCGAAATTCGCAAACTCATTCTTGAACAGGTTTTGCTTTTCGAGCTGCGGCTGCAGGAGCGCGCTAATTCTCGCGGCATGCAACCAACATACTTTGAGTTGGCGTTTGGCCGTGCGTCACAGGCAAGTGATCCATCGTCTTCTCAGTCTTATTTGAAACTGCAACGGCGCGGGCCGGTGGCCGAAGCCGCGCTTATCCAGGGCCAAATCGATCGCGTCGATGTAAGTGAGGACGGACGGCACGCGATCGCCTACGACTACAAACTCACGCGGGGCGCCAAACCCGAGGACATGGAAACTGGGCGCCAGGTGCAAATTCCGATTTATCTGGCCGCGCTTGAGCAACTATTCGTACCCGGGTCCGAGTTGGCGGGAGGTGGTTATTACGTTTTGCGCGGACGTGGAGCCCGTTTGAACCAGGGTTTGTATCGCAGGATGTTTGCAGACTGCACCGACGTCAGCAATTACCGCGTCAAGTTTGACGACATTGAATGGCAACGCATCCGCCGGGAAGTGGGCCGCCGCGTGTGGCAGTTTATTGACGGCATGAGACGAGGTGATTTTCGCGTGCGGCCATCGCAGGGGAAAGCAACCTGTAAGTTCTGCGATTACTCAGCCGTCTGCCGGTACGATACTTATCGAATCAGCAGAAAGCGGAGTTGACTTGGCGTTGCTTTGCGCCTTTGCGTCTTTGCGAGATCCTGCTTCAGGCAAAGGCGCCAAGTCGCAAAGGAAACGCAAAGTCATGGCAGGAAACAATCAGGATCAATCCCTTCGCGACCACGTTCTCTTTTTGCTGCGCGGTGAAGGCGCGCACATCACCTTCGACGATTTAGTCGCAGATTTTCCCGCCGGGAAATGTGGCGAGCTAATCGACGGTCTTCCCTACACCGGCTGGCAAGTGCTTGAGCATATTCGGATTGCGCAGTGGGACATCCTGGAATTCAGCCGCAATAGCGAGCATGTTTCCCCGAAATGGCCTGAGGGCTACTGGCCCGGGCACGAAGAGCGGGGCAATGAAGCGCTTTGGAATGAAACCGTCGAAAAGATTCGCGAGGATCAGAAGCAGATAGAAGCGCTCGTGGCCGATACTTCAACCGACCTGTTCGCCAGGATTCCGCACGGCACCGGCCAAACAATCCTGCGCGAAGCGCTGCTGATCGCCGACCACAACTCCTATCATCTCGGCGCCCTCGCCGTGATGGGACGAATTCTGAAGGGTCAATAAATCGCGGCTACGCCTTTTGTTCAATCGCCTGATTACGTTGCGCGATCGCGTACAGGATCGTCTTTACCTGGAATGGGGTGAGCTCAGGTCTTCCCTCGAGCAACAGCGCGATGATTCCGGTAATGTAAGGCGCAGCAAAACTGTTGCCGGTGAGTTGCCGGTAGCCGCCACCCGGCCAGGTGGTTTCCACCTGCACGCCGGGAGCAACCAGCTCGATCACCTCGCCGTACTGGAAACCGAACTTCATGGGATCGCCGCCGGCACGCTTAACCACGGAAATTAGCGAGGAAGAATGGATCGAAGGTGAACTCAGTTGAGGGAGGTTATTGGCAGCCGCGACCAGCATCACGCGTTCCCGGTACGCTCGATCCAACAACTCACGCATCGGCATCCAAAAATCTCGTTTAGTCGTGCCGAGCGACAGATTGACCACCTGCATTTTCTGTTTGATGGCATAGTCCACGCCCATCAGGAACATCTCGCCGGTGCCCGAGCCGGTGGGGCCCAAAACTTTTATGCTGTAAATCTCAACTTCAGGGGCGATGCTGGTGATGATGCCGGCGCACGCGGTTCCGTGCCCCGCCTGATCGCCCGAGGTTGATGGCTTGAAAACAATCTGCCCGCCTTCGGGCGTGGCTTGAACCGACTCTTTGATCTTTCCCTTGAGGGCCGGATGTTCCGTGTCGATGCCACTGTCGACGATCGCCACTTTGACTCCACGGCCGGTCCGGTTTTTCCAGAGCGATTCCGGAAGTATGTTCGACCACAAGTCCACCAACTGATTGTCTGCGGCCCGGGCAGTATCAGACTGCTCCATCTCGATTCTCCTGTTCTAAAGCGACGACGATTTTAGAAATTGAAATAACTTGAACCCGATGACGAGCGCTTTTCCGCAAATCTCGCCAGCGTTTGCAAAACGTCGCGGCACATTTCACGCTCAGCATCTCCCCGCGAAACAATGTCGCGCAGCGAAACCGCCAAACTCAGCAAGTCGCGATGCTCCGGCGCGGCTTCGACGTTACTCAACCATTCGTTCAGCTCGCTGCCTGCCGTTTCCTCACTGGTAGTCTTCAAAGTCTGATTGAAAAGTGATTCGACCAGCTGCGCCAGCTCGTAAGCATCCACCAGCCGCGCGATCGGATCGGCAAACTGCGCCGCATCGTCCATCTCCTCGGGCGTGAATGGCGGATAGGGCGGATCACCGGGCCGGTTGACGAATTCCAGCACTCCGACAGTTTCATTACCGGTGCGCAAGGGCGTCGCCAGCAGCGTAATAGTTTTAAAGCCGACCTTTTCGTCAGCTCCGGACCAAAATGATCCTTCAGAGCTCGTATCATTGACCGCCATCGGTTGTCCGCTGGAAAAAACAGAGCCCGCGATTCCCTTTCCCGGCGGGATCCGGATTTGGAGCAACTGCTCTTCCAATTCGCTGACGGCGACCAGAAATCTCAAGCCGCCATCGCGACCGTCCCGCACCAGCACCGACGCGTCCGCCGAGCCCACAGTTTCTTTCGCGACCTTTAAAAGATCGTCGATGGCCTTGCGCAGCGGCTCGGACAACGAACCGGAAAGATCGATGTTGTTAATCGATTCGCGGATGCGCGCCACGTTGGCATCGGCGCGGCTGCCTGATGTGTCGTCGTTCTGATTATCGTTTGCCATGGCTTCGGGTTCCTGTGAGTGGCCGGAGACTTTACTCTGTTCCACTTAATTCACGGACTGAAAGTGCGAATGCGCATTATACAGTTGAGAACAGAATCTGCAATTCGTACTGTACGACAAGCTTCAGCTTGTCAATCGCCGATGACAAACTGAAGTTTGTCCTACTGCGCTTTGACGGATTTCGCAACTCACAAGTAGCATGGTCGTGCTCTAATCAAATCTTATTTCAGGTGAAATCAGAGAAACATGAGTCCAGCTATTCCAGCCGCACCCGACCCATCGATGCCGGGGCATTTGCCGCCACACATTCTGGCAGCGTTTGACGAAGCCCATCAGCTGCAACGCGAAGGAGACGTCGAAGCAGCCGTAGCTCGATTGGAAGCTGCGCTTACAAATCTCTCGACCGATTCCGAACTCGCACAATTCAAGGAACGCGTGAGCCTGGCAATGGCCATCGCAGAGTTTTCAGTCAGCGCCGGCAATTCGGAAAAGGCAATTGCCAATCTCGCCAGCCAGTTCCTGGTGGCGAAAGAATCCTTTCAGAAAATCAAAGCGACCGGGACGGACGAAGACAAGCGCATGGCCTTTCGCGGCCTGGTTCAGCTCCGCGACCTGCACACGAGATTAAAGCTGATCGCCCAACCTTCGCCCGAACTGGGTGTTAGGGAATGGCTCAACAGCGCGCCGATTACGTTGGCGGATTTGAAAGGCAAGGTAGTGCTGCTCGAATTTTGGGCCACCTGGTGCAAGCCCTGCGAACAAATGTTTCCGCGCGTAAAGGAATTTCTACGGAACTATGCGGCCGGCGGCCTCGAGGTATTGGCCTTGACCAGATACTTCATGGCCTATGGTGGGCCGCCCGAAGCCAAGGCCCAGGAGCTGACGCTCATTCGCGAATTTGCTGAGAAGCACGCCATCGAATTTCCCGTCGGCGTTTCCGAAGACGAAAGCACTCAGGATGCTTATGGAGCAACCGCGCTGCCGATGTTTGCGTTGATCGATCGCGCCGGCATCGTCAGCGCCTTTGCCTTCTCTCCGGAAGACGAGACTCTTCGAAAGACGCTTGAAGAATGTTTGGGTTAGCCGGAAGCGGCATCGGAGTGGCAGAGATATAGCCATGTTGAATCGGTTCATGGCATAGACTTGCCGCACATCTGCGCGCCAAAGGCATTGGCCAAGTTGCTTCAATCTTTGCTAAGTAACTCGCCCAAAAATTGCATTTGTAAATCTTGGGGCTTGCTGGTAGGATGGCCGCCACTCGATAAGCGTTAGCCACTTTTTAGCCGGTCGCACCAGCGACTTTTGCGGAAAACAGCCATTATCCGCTTCCGCAAAACTTTTCCGGCGACGCGTCTTATTCGATTGAGAACCAAAAGCGCATCTGCTAATCGCTACTGCAGCGTTTCGGATTCTCGCTCCGCTGCCAGGCAAACGTGACTTGGCAATAATTTCTGCGGAAGTAGTTTGAACTGACAAACAAGGGGGTCTTTGCCCCTGACATCTCGAAAGGAGAAAGGTAGTTTATGGCTCTCGTAAGTACAATGCCCGAGAAGGGGCAACAAGCTAAGGTTTACGACATTCCGGATGCCGATCTTGCAAAATATGAGGCAGTAGAAGGCACCAAGGCGAGCTACGACGAAGCGAAAGACAAGATCGCCGGTGGCAAGGAACTCGGAAGCGGCGTGGACCTCGATAAAGCAGATGTGCAAGCCTACAGCGATATCTGCATCTGTTATTTCTGGTGGAATGGAGTTCTGTATTATCGTTACCAGTACTGCTGGCAGAACTGCCCGTAACATCCCTTCGGATTTACTTTCAGCGGCCGGGATTCGCGCTCAACGAGTCATTGATTCAAGAGAGCGGATCCCGGTTTGCACTTTTCAGGGTGACGGCGTTCGGACCGCTGTGATTGATCGAACGCGACCCGGCCCTAACAATTTCCGTTCCTGCTAAGCGCCCTCAAGAATAAGGAGAAATCGTCATGGCATTAGTTACGACACTGCCGAAGAAAGGCGAGCATTCCAAAGTTTACGATGTTCCCGAAGCTGACCTGGCCAAATACGAGTCTCTGGAAACAAAACAGACAAGTTACGAAGAAGGTAAAGACAAGGTCTCCGAAGGCGAAGAGATGGCCGGCAGCCTCGAGTTCGACACCGGCGACGTTCAAGCGTATGGCAACATCTGCATTTGCTGGATTCACATCGGCCGGCGCTGGTACTACCGATACCAGCACTGCTGGCAGAGCTGTCCATAACACAACCGCGCCCTAAGACTATTTCAGTCTTAGCTAAGACCGGTAGTGTCCTAATTGTTAAAAATCTCTGCGCCCTCGCAGAGAAAACTTAATTTCGACACTACCAAGACGGACTGACTTGTGTCATTCCCGCTATTTGTATAATCTCGCCGTCCTACACGTCCGCCCTCCTGCCGACCGTGTGAGGTTTTCATAAAACTTTTTTTGAAAGAGCCGATAAGATGCCACAAGATCCGAATCCAGATTCGCCCAACCCGGGAATGCCGACACCTGGCGCGGCCGCGCCCGCGCAAATGCCTGCGCAAATGAAGGCGCCGGGAATGAAGCCCGTCGAAGGACCGTTGCCTCCCGGCGCGCAAATGCCTCCGGGTGGTCCAACGCCTCCGGGTGGCGCGATGCCCAAAGGCGGGCAGATGCCTGCGCAAATGGGTCCGGGCGGCGCGATGCCACCGGGTGGTCAGGCGCCTCTCGATGGCCCACTGCCTCCGGGTCTGAACATGCCCAAGCCGAAAAAGAAAACCGCGCGTCCCTACATCGGCCGATCACTTAAACTTCTCGGTAAGCACAAGACAGCGGTGATTTTCTCCACCGTCCTTACTCTTATCGGCGCGCTTACGCCGTTCGTTGTAAGCGCATCATTCGGACCGTTAGTAGAAATCCTCGGCAACGCGGCCCGCGGGGCTGGTATTAGCAACGTATGGAGCGCCACCGGATCGTTGTACAAGGCGGCTCCTTCGGCGGACGGATCTGTGCTCGGCGGGCTGGCCGCGTGGCTGGCCACCCCACTGACTTTCTCAACCATTTTCATGATTTGGGCGATAGCAACGATTGCCTCGGCAGTGCTGCGCTTCATTCAGATGTGGCAGACGTCCAATCTCGAGCAAAAAATAGTGGCTGAGATCCAATCCAAAGTTTACGACCACGTGCAGACGCTTTCGCTGGACTTTTTTACCGGCGGCAAGACGGGCGCCCTCATGCAGCGCGTATTGAGCGAGTCGCCGAACGTGCAAAAACTGATCACTCAGGTACTGCTGACGCCGATTCTCGACATCTTCGTTCTGATCAGCGCGCTCTTCTATCTGTTCGGAATGAGCTGGCAGATGACCCTGGTGGCTTTTGCTCTTGGACCAGTGGCCTTCGTGCTGTTCCGTTACACCATGGGCAAGCTGCAAAAATCCGCCGAAGGAATGATGACGACTTCGCGCGAGCTAAACAGCGAGCTCAACGAGTCGCTCACCGGCATGGCCGACATTCAAATCTTTAATGCGCAGCAGAGAAGAAGCGGGCGGTTTGCCACCCTGGCCAACGCCACGGCAAATGACACAGCGCGGCTGTTCATGTGGATGCATTTGAGCAACAGCAATTCTTTGATCTATGTCGCGCTTAGCACCGCCCTGGTCCTGCTCGTCGGCATTCAATATGGATCGCGCTTTGGGCTAGGCCTGGGCGAGCTAATCGTCTTTACCGGATTCATTCCGGCGATGTTTGCGCCTGTGCAACGCGTCATTACTTCCTACAGCACGTACAAGTCACTCGAGCCCGGCATCGTGGCTACTTATGAATTGCTGGATACGAAACCGACGGTAATTGAAAGACCGAACGCGCGGAAGCTGGGCGACATTCATGGCGACATCAAATTCGAGAATGTCGTGTTTGGCTATACGCCTTTCAAGAGAATCCTGGACGGAATAAGTTTCGATATTAAGGAAGGCGAGATCGTGGCTTTTGTGGGCGCCATTGGCTGCGGCAAGTCGACCATCATGAATTTGCTGCTCCGTTTCCTCGAGCAGCAGGGCGGCAAAATCACGATTGGCGGCGAAGATGTGCTGGAAGTAACGCTCGCGTCGCTACGCGAACAGGTGTCCAAGCTGTCGCAGTTTCCGTTCTTCCTGAAAGATACTATCCGCGAGAACGTTCGCCTCGGACGTGTGGACGCCACCGATCAAGAGGTCGAGGATGCATGCCGCCGCGCCAACATTCACGAAACGATCGTTAAAGAGATCCCGAACGGCTATGACTGCATCGTTGGTGACCAGGTCCCTTCGGGAGGACAAAAAAGGCTAATCGCTTTTGCGCGCTGTCTGATCCGGGAGCCGGAAGTGCTCCTGCTTGACGAGCCTACCGAAAACCTGAACGAGACGAATCGAATCCAGATGGCGCAGTTCGTCCGCGATTACGCCAAGGGCGAGAATCGCCGCACCTGCATCGTGATCAGCCATGATATGAATTTTGTTCACCTCGTGGCCGATCGCATCATCGTGATCGACAAGGGCAAGGCCGTGCAGACCGGCACACATGAAGAGTTGCTCCAGCAGGAAGGAATCTACAAGACCCTTTACGAACTGAAGAACATCAACCCGGATCTGCTTCGCACCAGAGAAGGCGGCGGCGGCGTGGCCGGCGGTGGCGGACCGGACGAGCTGCCACCCGGTTTCGTGCCGGCTTAGGAGTCGGTCCGCAGATTTCACAGATCAGAACCCCCGTCGTTCTTATCTGTGTATTCTGTGGATGGCTTTTCTAAACACCTACACACGACTAAGATTACTTCCTCATGCAGGAAATCTTTGGCCCTGAGGGCCTGATCGCTAAAACTCATCCTGAGTACGAACACCGTCCCGGCCAGATCGATATGGCTGAGGCGGTGTTGCGCGCGTTTGAGCAGAAGCGACACCTGATTGTCGAAGCCG
>DATENS010000007.1:0-4176 GCA_035274925.1 Pyrinomonadaceae bacterium
TGATTAATCTTTGAGATTGTGGTTTTGCTGGGGCATGCAGTCAGTGCCAGTACGCCCGCAAGAATTATGGAGAGAAAGAAGGCTTTACTAAGTAAGCGCATTGCATCTCCTTTTGTGGTTTGAAATCACTTCGGGAGAGCAGGGCCATGATAGCGTAACCCGCGCGAGGGGCACCAGCCCCTACACTTCCACGTTTCCTTCGAACGGCAAATCCTTCTGGGCGTCAAACGCCCGATCCCGCGCCGAGACGTAAAGCCGCAACGACAGGATGAGAATTCCGACCGCGAGGGTAATCCACAGAATGGACCAAATGATCGCGGGAACTCCGGTCGCATTTGCCATGTTCACCGCATCATTAGGAACGGAAGCCGCAAATGGAGAAGAGAGAAAGAAGACGGTCTTAAGATCCAGTAAGGCGTTGAGTACGCATTGCACCGCGATCATGCTGACCACCAACATTGCCACGCGTGTCGAAGTGAATTTACCCAAAAGAAAGAGTGCGAACGAGAGCGTCATGCCCGCAAACAGAGTGAACGGAATACCGGTGAGACCGTCCCACGAGGCACTGAAAATTGGTTTGACGAACCCGAACACCGTGGTGAGAAAAAGAATGATTCCCGCTGAGCCATACAGGATGAAACGTGCGGCAATGGCCCGCCGAATCAAGACGAGCAGTGCCGCGCCGAAGGACATTGCGCCCAGATAACCTGCGCTCGACACAAACATCTGCGACAACGTGCCGCCTTGTGTCGTATAAGTCTCTCCGCTCGCATTCATCGCCACGCTCAGGCTTTGCACAGAATTGCCGGTCAGCAAAGCGGCGATCGCATGGCCACCTTCATGGATGAAAGTCACAAATATCCGAAAGGGATAACTGAGAACCTCGGCAAAGGGAACAAACCAGAGCACGACCGAAGCGGCCGCAACGATCAGAAGTGTCTTGGCTTGCGGTCGTGCGTCATCAGCCAGTCTGTATCTCATCAAACGATTCCTCCGCCCACTAACAACTGAACGTCCGATTTGCTCAGGTTGTTCCCTTGTCGTTTCCTTCGCGCCGGTAATCGCCCGACTTTCCGCCTGTTTTCAGCTCTAAACGGACATCGGTGATGGTCATCGACTTGTCCAGGGCCTTACACATGTCATAGATGGTCAAGGCGGACAGGGACACGGCCGTAAGCGCTTCCATCTCAACGCCAGTCTGCGCATTGGTGCTGACTTCAGCCTCCAAGTAGACTCCCGTGTCCTGCAATTCAGCCCGCACGTCAACATGGGTCAATGGGAGCGGATGACAGAGCGGAATTAGTTCAGCAGTCCGTTTGGCTGCCATCACCCCTGCGAGCCGGGCTGTTTCGAGCGGATCGCCCTTCGGAGTTTGATGGTCGCGAATCGCTTTGATTGTTTCGGCTGACATCAACACGCGCGCGGAAGCAATCGCGTGGCGGGTGCTGGTTTCTTTGTCAGAGGTATCAACCATCTTCGCGCGACCGTGTTCATCGATGTGAGTGAGTTTGGTCGCCATTTTTTCTAAGACAAATTAACCGCAGAGGACGCGGAGTCGTCGTATTTGTTCACCACCCGCTTTATTCCGTCTTTAAGATCCTCCGCGTAAACATCCGCGCTCTCTGCGGTTGAAAGCCGATACTTTAAGGGGATTTGGTGATTGAAACAATGCACTTTTGCAATGCCCTTAAGTCGGCAGTTTGAAGACGCCGACCAGCTCTCCAGAACGAATCGGCTGACTTCCAACGGGTAGGTTTATTAATGCCGTCGCGCGTGCGAACGCCACGAAATCAGATGAGCCGCCCCACTTCAGAGGCTCAGCCAGCAATGTTCCTTTTTCATCTGTGCTCAGCACCGCAGGCAAATAACTTTCGCGATCGAGTGAACCTTTCAAATCACGCGCCAGCACCGCAGTCTCTTTTTCCAACACCGGATTCTTTGCTCCCTGCATGGCGCGCAAAGCCGTTCGCGCAAACAGGTTGAAGGTGACAGCAACGGAAACGGGATTACCCGGTAAACCAAAGACGAGCGTGCTGCCAATTTTGCCAAAGACCGTCGGCTTTCCCGGACGCAGCGCCACCCGCTCGAAGCAAATTTCAGCGCCAAGTTCTTTTAGCGCCGCCTTCGTAAAATCGTAGACTCCCATCGAGACGCCACCCGAAGTAATGACCATATCTGAGCGGCCAGCAGCCGCCGCAATTTCTCGTTTTAGTTCGTCGGTGTCATCTCCGGCGAGCGGCAGCCGTTCCACGATCGCGCCGCAACGCGCCGCATAGGCGGCAATCGTGTAATTGTTTGAATCGCGAATCTGATCTGCTCCCGGTTTCTGATTGACATCAACCAGCTCGCTGCCCGTCGCCATCACAGCAACCCGCGGCTGCCGGCCGGCCTTGACGTGCGCGTACCCAAACGATGCCAGCGTCGCGATCATCGCCGCGTTAATTTCTTCCCCACCACGCAGCACGGTCGTACCGGACGTGATTTCGTCGGCGCGCCTGACGATCGACCGACCTTCGTTAACCGGTTCGAGAATCTCAACAACTCCCCCGCCGTTGACTTCACGGGTCAGCTCCACCTGCTGCACTGCATCCGCGCCGGCCGGCACCGGCGCGCCGGTCATGATACGCACCGCTTCGCCCGATTTCATTTCCTGATGCCAACCAGCGCCCGCTGCCGACTCGCCCACGATGCGCAGTCGCGCTGGCGTGTTCACAGTGTTCGCCGCCTGCACCGCGTAGCCGTCCATCTGGGCCCGATCAAAAGGCGGCAGATCGGTGTCAGCCACGATGTCTTCAGCCAGAATTCTACCGGGCGCGTCACTTATCGGAACTGGCTCAGCTCCCAACAAAGGCGTGTGCTGAAGAACTATCTGGATTGCTTCTGCGACCGGGATCATTAGAGAGAGTCTAAAAGCAAAAGCGGTTGCCCTTCAAATGAAAAGCAACCGCTCTCGAAAATGGCGGAGCCGACGGGACTCGAACCCGCGACCTCCGACGTGACAGGCCGGCGTTCTAACCAACTGAACTACGACTCCGCGTCTTTGAGATCTCAAATTTCAGATCTCAGATCTCATACTGGTGGGCGCGGAGGGACTCGAACCCCCAACCTCTTCCTTGTAAGGGAAGCCGTCTACCATTGACATACGTGCCCGTTTTCAAAAATCAATCTGCGTCACGACGAAGGGTGATCGTAAGGAAAGCGCCCATAGGTGTCAAGAAGCGGCCTTGAAAATGTACGCGGCGCCTTGGAATCGCATGCTCTCGCAGACTATATTTATCGCACCCCAGCAAATCTTCGAAAGCACTCAATGAGCGTCCGATCAACTAATTTGAGATTGGCTTACTGTCTCGTGGCCACCCTGATGTTCGCGATGCTCGGTGTCGATATCCATGCAGGTTTGCAGGAACCGGCGCCGCAACAGCAACGCCCGCGAAAAGTTGGCGCCAATGAAGGCCCCAGCCCCACGCCGCCAAATCAACCGCCGGCGAATAACGCTGTCGACGAGGTGGACGAAGGCGATGTGGTGCGCGTTGAGACTCAACTCGTTTCCGTCCCGGCTGTGGTTACCGATCGAAATGGCCGTCCCCTGGCGGGACTTCGGGCCGAAAACTTTTTGCTGTTTGAAGACGGCGCCCCACAGAGCGTCACGAACTTTGCCACCACTGAAACGCCATTCGAAATTGCTTTGTTCCTCGACACATCTGGCTCGACCCGCAACGATCTGGGATTGATTCGTGAGGCAGCTAACGCCTTTATCAGCGCCTTGCGACCGGGTGACCGAGTCGCGATTGTTGCTTTCAAGAATATTGAGCTTAACCGTGCGCAGGTGGCCGCCGTACAAGTTTTGTCAGAGCTCACCGACAATCGCGACATCCTTCGGCTGGCCATCCAGGACCTGGGAACCAGTAATGGCACGCCGTTTTATGACGGGCTGGGCCGCATCGCCGATCTGGTTTTTAAGGAGCCACCGCGCGCCGAAGTTCGCGGCCGGCGCGCCGTTGTGGCGCTGACTGACGGCGTCGATTCCACCAGCAACTCGGATTTCAACGAAGCCCGCGCGAAGCTCTCGCGCGCCGGCCTCGCTTCATATTTCATTCAAGTCAGCACTGAGGACTATGTGGAAGATCGCCTGCTGAAAGACTGTGAAGACGACGGCCGGCTCACTCTGTCCGCAAA
>DATENS010000008.1:0-9725 GCA_035274925.1 Pyrinomonadaceae bacterium
AACGCATCATTCAAAAGTCTGAGGGCGCGCTTGAGAATGTCGGCACTGGTCCCCTGGATCGGCGCGTTCTTGCCGTTGCGCTGGGTCATCGAAACCTGTTGACGATCCGCGGGATCGTAATTGAACTTCACCAGCCGCCCTGAAGCCGTGCGCGCTTGTTTTTCTTCGACGGCGCGATTTGCCGACTCTCGCAAGTACGAGTCGAGTCTTCGATAAGTCGAAAAGTACCGCCGCAAAACATTTTCAGCTTCCGGCACTCCGAGTCCGGTCATTATTGAAAACCGGGACGCTCCGATGCCGTAGACGACGCCAAAGTTCAAACGCTTCGCAAAGTCGCGCTGTTCTTTAGTGACTTGATCTTCGGCGACGCCAAAGACCTGGGCGGCGGTTACGCGATGCAGATCGGCGCCGGATTTGAAAGCGTTGATAAATGCCGCGTCGCCCGAGAACTCTGCCAGGATGCGCAATTCGATTTGCGAATAGTCGGCAATAATCAGTTGCCGGCCTTCCGGGTTACCCATGAAGCAGCGGCGATATTCAACTGCGTGGGGGACCTGCTGAATGTTCGGGTTCGTGCACGCGAAGCGTCCCGTGGGCGCGCCGATTTGGCGAAAGTCAGCGTGCAGACGGCCAGTCTTCGGGCTGATGAACTCGATCATGTTCTGGCCATAGCTGGTGAGGGCTTTCTGCATGGTGCGGTACTCGAGCAGCTTCGCAACTACCGGATACTGCAAGGCGAGCGGTTGCAACTTCCAATTGCGCGTGGAGTCGGGAACGGGGATGCCGAGGCGATTGAGCACCTCAGTCACTTGCTGCTGGGAATCGAGATTGATGTTCGCGCGTGGCGGTCCGAACAAGGAAGCCTGCGCCACGCCTTCTCCCATCATTTCCTGAAGCTCGTTCGCTAATTCGGCGCGTCGCGCTTCAACAATCGCAAGCTGCTCGAGCCAGCGCTCTTTATTCATGAAAAAACCGGTCAGCTCCAAATCGACGACCGGCATCACGCAGTCGAACTCGAGCTTAGCCACATCAACCAGGTCATTCGACTTGATTCTTTCGACCAGCTTTTCGCGCAAAGGGATCAGCACCGCAGCGTCGCGCGCGGCGTACTGCAATTGCGATTCGGAGAGTTCGAATTCCCAGTTGCTCAGGCGCTCAGATTTGTCGACGGCTTCGTTGAGATAGCGGCCGGCGATGGCTTCCAAACCGTGACGCTCTTCAATATCGCCGGCGGAAACCAGTTGACTGGCCAGTAGTGTGTCGAACAGGCCGCCGATATCGATTTCGAAGTTGTACTTAATGAATTTGGCGTCGAATTTGGCGTTGTGCGCAATTTTTATCGGCCGCGGAGCTTCCAGCAACCGGCGCAGCGGGGCGAATTCGTCCGCGTGCTTTAGATCGCGGCCGGCGAACTTATCGAGATCGATCACGAAGACGCCTTCGGGAGTCGCGAGTTGGATCAGTCGCAGCCGCGCAAGATGCGGATCCAGATCCGTAGTTTCAGTATCGAGACCGATAACTTGTCGACTGGAAAGATCCTCGACCGCGCGGCGCAATTCCTCCGCCGTGGTGATCAATTGATACTGCGTGTTCATGAAGTAATCGATTTAGCCACAAATCGAGTGAAACGCATAAGCGGCTAATGGGATTTATCTTCTCCGTTCTCCCCGACGGAGAGGGAAGAGCGAATGTCTTAGCTCTTAACGTTTCGCGCCGATCTTTGTATTAGGTGTTTGGTAGGAATTGCCCTGACTGTCTTTGAAGTGAATCACCAGCGTGCTGTTGTTGTTGGAAAGGTCGGCCGCCGAAGTTCTTGCCATTACAAATGTGAGAATGCCCTTCAGTGTCGCTCCCGTACTGATTGGCGTGTCTTTGCTCTTGATGACCAGGTCTTCCTTATCGAGATCGACTCGCGTGCCTGTCCCCGGCATCGCCACCACGCCATTTACATGGACTGGTTGCAAACCTCTGAGATCATATTTCCCCGGAGAATTTACCGAGAGCGTCCAACCCTGAGCGTTGCTGGTTGGTCCGGAGTTGCTGACTGTAACCACGACTGAGATGGCTAAGTTTTTAGGATTGTTCGGAACTGGATACAAAGAAAGACTTGCCACCTGGCCGATGAGCGATGGCTTTTCCGCGGTGGGTTGTTTGGCAGCTTCTGTGCTCGGTTGAGCCGGGCTGGCCGAGCCAGGTTCGGAAGTACGCCGGGTTTGGCATCCCGTGAGAATTGCAGCCACCAGTACCGTTGCCAAAAACAAACGCGACGAAACTGTAATCATATCCGTCTTAACTCCGGTTAGTGTTTGTACTGAGTGAGTGTATTAGTTCGGGTAAAACGAATCATAGATCGCGCGGATTCTTCCCGGTTTAAGTTCGCCAGAAGCAATGTTTCTCGATATGAAATTGGCGAACGATTCATTGCTCGACTTGTAATTTGTTTTTTTCATCAGGGTGTAAAGCGCCACCGCCAGGACGTGCATGCCATCGTCCTCGGCCCTCCACCGCTGACGAGCGTCTCGAGCCACCCCCATCTTTTCCGTGATGATTTGTTCCAGTGCACGAACGCAATCTTCTTCGACAAAACTCTCGAACGAGTTGTATCCAAAGGACCGGTTGTGATTCGTGACCTTGTCCATCAGGAAGCTGTCTGACTTGAGTGTGTCGAGGGCTTTTCTGAGTCGGTCATCGTCTTTCAGCCGATATGGCGGATGCAACATTTCGTGTATGGCATTTTGTGCGATGACGTCAAGCGGGTAAGAAACGTCCGCAACAAATCTCGTTCCCGTGATCCTGATGCCGTGTGGCCATGCGAAACGAAGCAGATAGATTGTGATTCGGTTGGATGAAAGCTGAAACCCGGTGCACCTTTCGACCTCCGGAATCACGTTGAATTTGGCCAGATCTTCCTGCAGCGCCAGGGCTCGCTTTTGAATTCCCGGCAGTAAATTGATCCGCCAATAATCGGCGAACCCCTGCTCTTCGAGGAACTCAAGGACCACCTTCAGATCGACGCGCACGAATTCGAACAACCGCCAGCTTCGTTCATCAAAGTACACCGTCTTCTTGAGATTGCTCTTCATCTCGCCCGGCTTGCTCAACGTCAGCAACATCTCTGAGATGGTTTGATCTTCGGTTGCGGAAAAATGAACGCTCAGGAATGCGGAAACGATGTTGCCGTTCTCATCTTTGAGTTTGCGTTTTAGATTCGCGAGTGCAGCTTTTGTTGCGGTGGTAAGTTTCGGCGCGAAGTAATCGTAGTGCTTCTGATAATGGCCCAGGTAAAACGAATCTCCCGTCAAGACATTCAGAAAGCAGAGCACATCAAACTTAAGTGAAGGAGATACTTGCCATTCCGTCGTCACGTGCGGAGCGGCGCTGCTACTCTGCTTCTGTTCCCGGGCACGCGCCTGGACTGGCAGGCTTATGATGATCGCAATAGTCAGGAACCAACCAATAAAACGCCGCTGGTTTCCTTTTTGATTTACGAGAAGACGACTCAATGTTTTGCGCCGATCAAGTAAGTAACGGGCTCGGTACCGGGAACCGCGGCCGAGTGAATCGTGTTTGCAGGAAGGAAATCGCGATCGCCGGCGCGCAAAGTGTATGTCTCGTGGCCGACAACCAAATCCAGCACGCCACTGACAATCCAGTGTGACTGATCTTCAGCATGCGCATGCGGCCCATACTTCGTGCCTGGCGCATCGCTCCATTGAAAGACACTGTAGCCTTCGTCAAGCAAGCGACTCTTCAATTCTTCGGGATTGGGCGGAGAGTCTCCACTCCAACGGTCGACGTGAATGCTCATCGTTATCTCGAAGGAACGCGCCGATTGGCGTTTGAGCGTTGATTTGTTTGTGTAGCAGGACGTTGGACTGAAGATGACAACGACGAGAACCAGCCTTGCCACCAGCCGATGGTCGCTCCGCCCAGCAACATGAAAATTAAGGCAAGCGCAAGAGCGACTTTAAGCGCAAGTCGCAAAATCCGGCGAGCGATAAATAACAAGACCAGGGCGGCGATGAAAACGATGACGAAGATCGGGATTCCAGTATCCACTGCTTTGCTTTCTGCCTACTGCCTAATGCCTACTGCCTACTGTCTTCCGATAACCGGCGCGCACGGTGGTTTTGATGTTTCCCCGCACGTTGAAATCGCCTTCAATTTCTACGCTGAGCGGGTCGCACGCGTTCACAAAATCTTCGAGGATTAAGTTGATCACGTGCTCGTGAAATACCTTCACATCGCGAAACGAATTGATGTAAAGCTTCAGACTCTTCAATTCCACGCAGCGTTGATTGGGCACGTACTCGAGACGAATGGTGGCGAAGTCGGGGAAATCTGAAAAAGGACAGACGCAGGTGAACTCAGGAATCTCGAACTTGATTTTGATCTCTTTGCCCGGAAACTCGTACGGAAAAGTGTCGAGCGGATAGAGTTTCATCTCTTCGCGCGCAGTCGAGCGAATGTCGAGGCCCTGCTGGTTGGCGGGCGGCAGATCTTCTTTGGGTGCTACCATGCATCGACGGGCGGGCGCTGAATCGGTCCTGCGTTGCCCCGTCCAATCTCAAATATCTTAATCAATGCCAGGCCCGCGATAAAACCGCCAATGTGCGCCGCGTAGGCCACGCCGCCGGCCTGAGAGCCGCTGCCGAGCATGCCCAGGCCGCTGATTAACTGAAATACAAACCAAAGTCCGATCGCGATGAAGGCCGGCACGGCTGTAAAAAACCACGAGATCATCACCATTACCTTCTTGGTGGGAAATAACAGGAGGTATCCGCCCAGCACGCCCGAAATCGCGCCCGACGCGCCCAGACTCGGAATCAAAAGACTCTCTGAATTGGCTCCGGCAAACGCCACGGTCGTGAAAACGTGCGCGAGTCCCGCCAGCACGCCGCAGACCAAATAGAAGATGAGATAACGAATGTGTCCCAAACGGTCTTCGATGTTGTCGCCAAAGATCCAGAGGAAAAGCATGTTGCCAAAGATGTGCGCGATCCCGCCGTGCATGAACATCGACGTCAGCAGCGTGAGATAGACGGGAATTAACGTGGGCTGAAGTCCCGAGATCTCGAATTCCTGGCCGGTCACCGGATGCTCTACCACGCGGTCCTCGGTGACGATGTCTTTGCCGCTTATAATTTCAGCCGGCACCGTCGAGTACGCGTAGGTGAATTTCTCGTTTGAACCGATGCCCTGGAAAAGGACAAAGACCAGGATATTGATCCCGATCAGGACATAGTTAACTACCGGAGTAGTGCGGCGATCCGTGTTCTCATCTGCAATTGGAAAAAGCATTTTCGTGATCTAGCGCAAATGTGTTCCGGGACTCTAACAGCTATGTGGCTAAACCTATTCAGCCGGTGCGATGCCCGCCTGAACGATGGCCGGCTTTTGCGGCTTCAATAATTCATATCCTTCGGAACGAGCTACAAAAGTTGCGGCGGTGATGTCGCCCGCAACGTTCAAAGTCGTCCGGCACATGTCGAGTATTCGGTCGACGCCGATAATGATGGCGATTAGCGCCGGCTCCACATGTATGGTGACCAGCACGCCGATGACGAAAGGAATCGATCCCGAAGGTACCCCCGCCGTGCCAATGCCTCCCAAAATCGCCAGGTAAACAACCATCAGTTGCGTGCCGAGCGAAAGATCCGCTCCCGCCAATTGCGCCAGGAACAAGACGGTGACGCCTTCATACAAAGCGGTTCCGTTTTGGTTCGCCGTCGCGCCCACTGTTAAAACGAAGCTGTTGATCTCTTGCGGCACGCCCAGATTCTCTTCAGAGACGCGCAAGGCCGTCGGCAAGGTCGCATTGGAAGAAGACGTCGAAAACGCGGTCAGGATTACAGTCTTAATCCGTCTGAAGAAATCCAGCGGGTTAAGTCGCGACAAAAAGTAAACGGAAAGTGAGTAGACGCCGAACATGTGCAGCGACAACCCGAGCAGCACGGTTGCTACAAACCAGGCCAACGCCTTCAACAGATCGAGCCCGAACTGCGCCATGTTGTTAAAAAGCAGGCAGGCCACCGCGAACGGCGCGAACTTCATGATCATCTCGATGATCTTCGCGGTGATTTCGTAAAGCGCCTCAAGCACATTCAAGGCCGGCGCGGTGACTTTTACCGGCAGTAGGGTGATGGCAACTCCGATCACGAGAGCAAAGAACATGAGGTGCAGCATGTTCGGAGACGCCGGTTCAGACGCCTGGCTCGGATTAGACGGTACTCCCGAGATCGCGGCAAAGGGATTCGAGGGTACGATCGTTTCGACCACCTGCATCAACGGCGTTTTAACCGATCCTGCTTTCGTTGCTGACTCGATCTCTTTCGTGGCACGCGAGCTGAAACGCTGTTTGAGCGCGTCCCTGGTGCCGGCATCAACGCGGGTGCCTGGCTTGATGGTGTTCGCGAGCGTCAGGCCGATGATCACTGAGATGGCAGAAACCACCAGGCAATAGCCAAAAGACTTCAGACCCACGCGGCCAAGCTTGCGAATATCGCCGATGCCGGCCACGCCCACGACGAGCGACGAGAAAACCAGCGGCACAACGATCATCAGCAGCAGGCGCAGAAAGAGCTGGCCGATCGGGTTGGTGAAATGATCCACCACCCAAACGACCCGGGGATGCTGATCACCCCAAATCCAATTCACGGTCACACCCGCAATCACGCCCACGGCCAGGCCAATCAGGATGCGAGTGTGCAACGCCATGCCTTTCGGCTTGTCGGGCGTCTCTTCATCCAGGTCGGTCGTCAATTCGCGCTCGAATGCATCAGCATCGAGCGATGACTTGCGATCTTTGTTTTCGGGCATGGGCCTCCCTTTTTCTGACGAGCTGTTCAGAACTTCATCGGTTTTCGGTTATCACGAAAATTACGTTCACAGTCATTGCCGTGGGGCTTTCAGTCACTGTCTCAACACGAGAGTTTGTCCGGCCGTTCTTATCCAGAACCTGTTTGATTACACGCGCCGCAGCTTGTACTGTGTCAGCGTTGTAAACGTCGCCGGATTTTAGTTGCACACGCTCTGTTTTCCAGGCTGCGAACACAACTTTGGGATCGATCTTTAAGCCTTCAAACTTGATTTCCTTAATCAGCGACAATTCCATGACCTCGAAGGTGATAACAAGGCCACCGCGAATTCCGTCTTCGATTGTTACGCTGGTTTGGTCCTTGTCGAACTGTCCAGTCGCGAGGATCGCCTCTAAGTCTCGCCCTACCTGTTCGGGTCTAAATGGCTCTCCCGGCTGAGAGCGGATCCATGAAAGAACTTGATCCGAAGTTAATCGCCGGTTACCCATGATGGTGACGGCCTCGACCAGCCCCCCTGTGGCATCAGCGGAGGTATCAACTTTTATTCCTGGTGCGTTGCCTCCAAACGAGAACTCGAACATCATCCGTTGCGAAACACTGTGCCACCTGAACTCTGCTGGAACGAACTTAACCATGCTGACCGCTGCGGCGAAGAACTCGTCAATCGATGGAGACAAACCTTTAACGACTTGAATGTCGGTGACTCGACCGGACCGGCAAAGCACGGCATTGATAACGATGACTCCGCGGGCGTTTATGTTGAGGTCCGGGCGTTCGAGGATTCTTGCGCGTTTCGTGACTTCGCCGGATCCATAAATTCGCCCACTACATTTTTCATCAGAGGGGACCTGTGCCATCGCGGCAAGCGCAGTCAGCATCAGCAAGAACCCAGCGCAGATAGCTCTTTTCATAGCCTCGTCCTAACGCTTATCGGCCCCACTTCAACTTGTCCCGCAGCACATCGAAGTAGTTTCGATTTGCCGGCTGGACCAGGTTGAAGGTTGCTTCGCTCTTGCGAATGGTAAGGCGGTCGCCGACTTGTAAGGGAAAACCAACCTGGCCATCGAGGGTGAGCGCCACCTCTTCGTTCCTGGTCATCAACCTCACTTCGATCACCGAATCGTCAGGCACGACAATCGGCCGGTTCGAGAGAGTAAACGGGCAGATGGGCGTTATGACGACGGCATTCATTGACGGATAAATAATCGGGCCGCCGGCGGAAAGATTGTAAGCGGTCGAGCCCGTCGGCGTGGAAACAATCAAGCCATCGGCGCGGAATGAGTTTAGAAACTGCTCGTTCAGATAGGTCTCGATTTCGATGATGCGTGCGAGCGCCGACTTGTTAACCACGACGTCGTTCAAAACTCGATTGTGAGTGATTAATTCGTCGCTGCGGCGCAATTCGACTTCGAGGGTGAGCCGCGATTCGAGTTTGTAATCACCGGCGAGGATCGATTCGAGGGCGGTAAACATTTCTTCAATGCGGAACTCAGCGAGATAACCCAAGCCGCCGTAATTAACCCCAATCACCGGAATCTCGACGTCGCCAATCATGCGCGCGGTCGCGATCATGGTGCCATCACCACCGAGCACCAGGATCAGATCAGCGTTTCGGGCCAACTCGTCATCGGGAACTGTCTCGACAGCGCAGCCGGTCTTGTGTTCGATGTGTTCGCGATCGAGCGATGGGCCGCCCACGAGTTTGATTGCGCGCTGATTGAGCCATTCAGTCAGGCGGCACAGAGTGTCGAGTGCGTCCGGCTGGTGCGGCTTGACGACCACGCCGATGCGTTTGATTGGCACTTGATTCATTTCAGCCAGTCGAAAAGAAGGAATGCGCGGATAATACGTGGGCGCGGATCAGGGTGTCAACGAAATGGTTGTGACAGGAGTGGTCCCGCGCCGCCAGTTAATCTCAGTAGCACCGCGGCTTTAGCCCGGTGAAATTGTTCGTGCAAAGGAAAATGGAAACCGTTTGAAACGGTTTCTCAATCGGTGGGAACCGACGAGTCACCGGGCTAAAGCCACGGTGCTAATGAGAGGCAACAAAGAAAGATTCAGAGTCGATATAGCGCGAGAAACTCCTGATTTCCATCGGCGCCCTGAATAGGTGAATCGATCACTCCTACAACGATCAGACCCAGGGCCTTGGCCGTGTCATTCACTTGCTCGATCACACGGCGGTGCTGCGAAGCGTCTTTTACGATGCCTCCCTTGCCAACTTCGCCCTTTCCTACTTCGAATTGTGGCTTGATGAGAGTCACGATACGGCCGCTTTCGCTCAAGAGCGGCACGACGGCCGGCAGGATCATGGTCGCGGAAATAAATGCCACGTCGATAGTGGCCAGATCAAACTTCTCGTCAAATGACTCAGGCTGTAAGTAGCGGGCATTGACGCCTTCGCGCGAATCCACACGCGGATCGTTTCGCAGCTTCCAATCGAGTTGATTATGACCTACATCGACCGCCATCACCTTTCGGGCACCGTGCTGCAAGAGGCAATCCGTAAATCCGCCCGTCGACGCTCCTACATCGAGGCAGATCAATCCCGAAACGTCGATTTGAAACTCGCGCAGGGCGGCCTCGAGTTTCAATCCACCGCGGCCGACATATTTCGCCGCAGCCTCGTCGCTTCCTTTCAGGCGAATAGTTGCATTGAGAGTGAAAGTCTCGGAGGGCTTCTTAACCTGTTGTTCGTTCACCAGCACCACGCCGGACATAACCAGCGCCTGGGCCTTGGTGCGAGAGGGGGCAAGTCCGCGATCGACCAGGATTTTGTCGATGCGTTCGCCCTTCATGGCGACACTGTATCAAACCTCAGCCGGCAGGTACGACAAGCTGGCCGCAGTCGTTGTCGAGGATCGAGGGCAGCGGATCGTTGCTAACGCCGTGCTGCGGTTTGCACGA
>DATENS010000009.1:0-17055 GCA_035274925.1 Pyrinomonadaceae bacterium
GGTGGATCAGGCGAAGGTTCAGGTAGCCAAATTAGGTCTGGGTGAAAAAGCGAAGGCCACGGTCACGCTCAAGAACGGCACCAAAGTAAAAGGTTACGTTTCCCAGGCCAATGAAAATGACTTCGTAATTCGCGACCGCAAGACAGACGCGCCCACCACCATTAATTATTCGGATGTGGCTAAGGTCCAAAAGAACCAGGGCCATTCAACCGCCAGAAACCTCGGAATCGGGATCGGAATCGGCGCCGGCGCTTTGCTCCTCGCCATTATGATTTCCATCGCGCATCTGGATTAGCGCCCCGGGTGCTTATCCGCGGCTGCTAATTCCCAGCGCGCGCATGCGCCGGTAAAGGTGGCTGCGATCAATGCCCATCAATTCCGCTGCGCGCGAGACGTTGCCTTCGGCCTCGTCCAACTTGCGCTGAATGAATTCGCGATGGTAGGCATCGCTCGCTTCTTTGAAAGAAGGAAAGCGATAGGAAGAAGCGGGCGGCTCGGCATCGCCGAAAGCGGGAATGTCTTTAACCACCACGCGATGGTTGGTGTGCATGATTACGATCCGCTCGATCGTATTTCGCAACTCGCGCACGTTGCCCGGCCACGAGTAGTTTTGCATGGCTTCGATGGCTTTCGGATCAAACCGTTTCGGTTTCTTTCCATAAGCTGCCGCGAACCGCTGGTTGAAGTGTTCGACCAGCAAGGGCACGTCTTCCATGCGTTCCCTGAGCGGCGGCACTTCGAATGGAATCACGTTGAGGCGAAAATAGAGGTCGCTGCGAAAAGATCCTCGCTCGATCTCTTCGTCCAGCCGCTTGTTGGTAGCGGCGATAACGCGCACGTCGACGCTCACCGGCGTGTTGCTCCCGACCGGCTCAAAGCGTTGCTCTTCCAGCACACGCAGCACTTTTGCCTGCACGTTGGCGCTCATGTCGGACACTTCGTCGAGGAACAGGGTGGCGCCGTCGGCTAACTCGAACTTCCCTTTCTTGGCGGAGGTGGCCCCCGTAAAAGCGCCCTTCACGTGTCCAAATAGTTCGGATTCGATCAACTCTTCCGGAATCGCTGCTGAGTTGACCTCGATGAAGGGTGCGCCTGCGCGCCGCGATTGCGCATGGATCGCGCGCGCGACCAGTTCTTTCCCGGCGCCTGATTCACCCGAGATCAAGACGCGGCCATCGGTGGGCGCCACTACCTCGATCTGTTTTCGCAAGGCGCGCATCGCCACCGACTCGCCGATCATCGCGTATTCCTGCTTCAGCTCGGCGGCGAGCTCGAGATTGACCAGCTCGAGTTGGCGTTGCCTTAACGCGTTACGGACGGTCAGCACAGTCTTTTCTATCGAGAGTGGTTTTTCGATGAAGTCGAAGGCGCCCAGCTTAGTTGCGCGTACGGCGGTTTCCACGTTTCCATGGCCCGAGATGATCACTACCGCCGCGTCGCAGTTCATTTCTCGCAGTTGCTGCAGCGTTTCGAGACCGCTGATTCCCGGCAGCCACACATCAAGCAATACACAACCATAGGCCCGGCGGCCAATCGCTTTGAGGCACTCCTCGCCTGACGCGACGGCATCGGGCACAAAGCCTTCATCGCGCAACACTGCACTTAGGCTCTCGCGAATACCGCGCTCGTCGTCAACGATTAAAATTGATTCAGACATCGATCAAAAAACCGTACTTTGTGCTTTGTTCTTTGTACTTTGAGCCTCAAGCCCGGACGAGACACTGTGGTTAGACGTCAAAGTACAAAGCACAAAGTACGAAGTTCAGCCGCCCACCGGCAATTCGATAACAAACCTCGCACCCCTTGGCTGGTTTGCCTCGGCGTAAATCCGGCCGCCGTGTTCGGTGACTATTCGCTGAACTATCGCCAAACCCAGACCGGTCCCGCGGCCGCGGGTTGAAAAATAGGGCTGAAACAGTCGCTTCAGGTCTGACATGGGAATGCCTTCGCCGGTGTCTTCGACCTGCGCGACCAGCGTCTCGCGCGACGCATCGTAACTGGTGGCGATGGTCACGCAGCGCTCACCTGTGGGCGCCAGGGCTTCTAAAGCGTTATCAGTAAGATTCACAAACACTCGTTTGATCTGCTCGCCATCCAACATGGCCGGAGGCAAGTCAGCCGCGAGATTCAGCCGCAGTTCGGCGCCGTCCAAACGATCTTCATAAAGCAGCGAAGCCTGACGAATGACTTCGTTCAGATCGCCGGGCGCACGCTGCGGATTTGGCATGCGCGCGAAACGAGAAAACTCGTCGACCAGCGCCTTCAAGCCGGCGACCTCGCGCGTGATCGACGTGGTGCATTCTTCAACAACGCGCTTGAGTTCCTCGGCATCCTCGTCCGTGGTATGACCATTTCCACCGTTACTGCTCAAACGGTTTTCGCCCGAGCCATTCAACCGCGTGCCGAATTGCCGCGCGATCCGCTCAGCTGAGAGCTGAATCGGAGTCAGCGGATTCTTGATTTCGTGGGCAATGCGGCGAGCCACCTCGCTCCATGCCGCGGCGCGTTGGGCGGTCAACAATTCCGAAAGGTCGTCGATTACCAACACGACGCCGCGCTCAGAGCCTCTGGCCTCGCCGAGAGCAGTGGCCGTCAGCGCGACGGGAATTGAGCCGGCTATCGAGCCGCGAGTTAGTTCGCTTTGCTCTGCCGCCCGGCCCGCGCGTCGCGCGCGGCGCAGAAGCCTTTCCAGCACAATGCGATCTTCATTACTGAGCAGGCTCGAGAGCTTGGCCCATGCCGGTGGCGCCTCGCTTAATTTCAGGATAGAAACGGCCACCGCATTGATCGTTGTCACACAGTCGTTTTGATCGAGCGACACCACACCGGTTGAAAGCGAGTTCAAGACTGTTTCGATGTAAGTACGCCGTTCCTCAAGCGCCTGGTTCTTTTCTTTTAGCGTCGCGGCGCCCGCTTCGATATGGCGCCGGTTCTCTTCCAGCTCAGCAGTCATCTGATTGAACGATTCCGCCAACAAGGCCAGCTCGTCTTCGGCCGGCGTGATCACGCGGTGCGACAGATTTCCGCGGGCCACCTCTTTCGACGCTTCAGCGAGCGACTTAATCGGCGCGGCGAGTCCGCGCGCCAGGTGAATCGCTACCCAGGTTGACGCAAACAGCAACAACAAGGTCATCAGTCCCAGCGTCGAGATTCCCAATAGCCGCACTTTTCGCTGACGCTTCACGAGATGCTGGTATTCGCTTTGCGAACCGGCGATAGTGTCGCTGACATCAGAATCGCTGTACCGGTGCGGGACCAGCATCAGTCGCGCCGTATCGGTGAGCGGCACCGAAGTAAGATCGAAACCTTTTCCGTCAGAGAGTTGTGGTTCGGGAGCGCTGTTGTCGCGGCCGAGTTGCAGCACGCGCGAAAGTTCGGTGCGCTCTGCTTCCGGAACCGGACCCTGGCTGCTGGCGATCACCTCATTCTTGTTGGACACGATCTCGATCGCAGCGAGCTCGCCCGTCTGGGCCAACTGGGCCAACATTCCCTGCCACTCCGCGGTGGGCCTTTGCCTGATGGTCGCCGCCAAGAGCGTTGCCGACTCGCGCTGTCTGCGGCGCTGTTCGGCAGAGACTTCGCGTTGCTGTTCGCGCACGCGCTCTACCACGTTCTCAGGCAGCCGCCCCATCCACTTCTCCACCGAACGATTAAGGAATAGATACGAGAACGCCGCCATCGCGGTGATCGGAAGCAGGCTGAGGCCAATGAAATAAACCAGCAGCCGCGTTTGAATTTTTGAACCGAGCTGGCGCGCCCGCCGCTCGCGTCGCAATCGCAAAAGATTGCGCAACAAGATGAAGCTGAAAACGACGAAGGCGACAAAATTCAGAGTCGAGAGGGCATACAGCAGGAGTGTGTCTGAGCCGGTTTCCGCAGGCACGAATGACCAAAGGTTGAACAGCCCCTGCGCCGCAATCACGAGCATCAGCATGGCGACCACTCCGGCCAACACCCAGGGAACGGTGCGCCGGCGTCTCGGCTCATTAATAACGCGCAAGTTATTTGTTGGCTCGGTCACGGAAAGTTTTACAGACTGACGGCTAAACTTGCCGAAAGTTTATCACAGCGGCTTAGCGCTACGGCGTGGCACGCTCCTCTTGACCGGGATTCACGGGCGGGACGGCCGTGCCACTTATGCCGGATGAGAAGTGCTAGAATGCGCGATCTGCATGGAAGTCCACAATTTCTTCGTCAACAAAGAAGGGCACCTGCGCAGCGGCTGGCGGCTTGTCTTCTTTGCCATCGCCTTTCTGGTCTGTGCAAAGCTGTTTGAAGCGATCGCGTCGCTGATTATCTGGGCGGCCAATATCCCAACTCGAGGGAGCACTGAATTCCTCGCGGGCGCGCTCGTGCTCCTGAGTTCGGCAACGGTGGTCGGCTGGGGTTGCGGCGCAGTCTTCGAAGAACTTCCCTTTCGCGCAATCGGCTGGTCCCCGCATCCTGGCTGGTGGAAAAACGCGCTCATCGGCACAGTAATCGGCGCAGCTTCGCTGCTGCTCGCGGCCGGCCTAACGGCCATAACCCGGGGCATCACTTTTAGTTTCAATCAAAGTGGATCTACCTCGATCGGAAAAACGCTGATTGGGTCTGCAATAATTTTTGTGCTGGCAGGCGCCGGCGAAGAAGCCCTGTTTCGTGGCTATCCCCTGCAAACACTTACGCGAGCCAAACTTGCATGGTTAGGTGTCCTGCTTACGTCCGTGCCATTCGCAGTGGTTCATCTAAGAAATCCGAACGCAACGATGGGATTCACGTTCGTCAACACGGCGGTTGCTGGCCTTTGGTTGGCGGTGGCTTATTTGAAGACGCGTAGTCTCTGGTTTCCGCTGGGATTGCATTGGTCATGGAATTGGACCCAGGCTTCGCTGTTGGGTCTGCCGGTAAGCGGCATCAGCAGGATCGCCCCGGCGCCACTGCTGCACGCGATGAACGCCGGGCCGGATTGGCTCACGGGTGGCGCTTACGGCATCGAGGGCGGCGCAGCCTGCACGTTCGCGCTTTTGATTTCGACGCTGGTAGTGTGGCGCACAAAGTTCGCAGTGCGCGTGAACGATAGTCAGAACCCCGACGCGTCGGGGTAGCGACCGGGTACTTCGTTCACGCTCCCGCCGTTCCAGTACAACGAGTGGATTGGCGGCATTCCGGCGCCATCAAGCCTGCCCGGCCAGGCACCGACCCAGGATGCTATCGATCTGCCGAAGATGGTTCAGGTCGTGTGCCGCTTCCAGACGGACGAACTCCTCGACCGTTTGCCGTCCGCGTACCTCGTGAACTCCGTAGCACTCCGCCCACTGAGAGCGCGGGACCGAAGCCAATAGTCGCAGGTTGCTGTCGCGTAGTGCCCGAAAGACTCCGAGCGAAAAGCTCGCCTCTTGCTGCGCATAACCCAAGCGCTCAGCCCATGCGGCCTCATCCCACCACGTCAAGCCCACTCCCGGATTTGCCAGCATGTTTCGCAATCGCCAGCCCATTGCCAGTTCCGCATCCGCCAGGTGGGCTACAATCTCGGCGATTGACCACTTTTCCGGTGCAGGGCGCCGGATCAACTCCTCGCGCGCGACATCGCGCAGTCGGAGTTCCAACTGCGATGGGGTAGCTTGTTGGACACCGACGGGCTCCTGATCCCCAAGATAGCTCAGGACTCGGTTTCGGTATGCTTCGAACGTCTCTGCCATTTGGTCCTTTCAGTAAACTATTTATGCCGCCGGAGTTCAGAGTCAGCGGCGCGGTTTGTTTTTTCTTTGCCGCAACGCTTCTGCCGCTCGCGGCCAACGAGTTGTTATATGCCCACCTCGGCCAATAATTTTATCCGAGCGCACTTGAGCGGCAGGCGAGGTCCCAAGGTCAGATTATCCATGAATTGCGAATAGGAGAGGACGTCCGCCATGATGAATTACTTGATGACCTTACAGGGGTTCAACGTAAGCGTACGGGCATTTCCTCCGCCGCCAAGTTTTCCTACTACCGAAACTTCCTGATTGTCTTCAAGGGTAATTTCCGAGTTCTTTCCTTCGTAATTGCCCACGCATACAACATCCGGGTCACCGGCAAACGTGTCAAACTCCACCGTGTAGCCAAATCCATCTTTCTTATCGTAGAAAGAATCAACGGTGCCGTTAACTTTCATCCATTTATTCAGATATTTTTCATCAGCCCTGTTCGAGGAGCTACGGGTTTTTCCATGAGCATAATCCTTGGCTAGATCTCTCGCGCTTATTTTGATCAACTGCTCATCCGGCGGGATCTCACTGTCTAACAAAACCTGGTTTCGGTCTCGTTTACAACCTGCAACCACTAAAAACAAGATGAGTAGTGCCAGCAAAGGATTCTTCATCACGCAACCTCACACAGTTTAATTGACGCCAAGTCAGACCCGCGACAAACAAGCTGGATGAGCGCATCAACCAGCTGCGAAGCGGCCCAATGTACCATCAAAGACCTGTCAATTCTTACAGTATTTGCCCGCGCATCCAGCAAGTAGGATTCATCAACCGTGGTGGCAGCAAGTCAGTACGATTGTTTAGCACATAAAAGGAGAAGGTTGATGAAGAAGTTAAGCTTTTCAGGTTTTGCATTCATTTTCGCCGTCACGGCGGCGAGCGCGCTACAGGCGCAGGTGCAAACCACGCCGGCCGCAAAAGCAAAGAATCCCAGCCCGGAACTCGTGAGCCGTCTCACCAAAGAGCTTTCCATAACACCTGAGCAAGCGGTGGGCGGCTCTGGCGCGCTCTTCGGTCTGGCTAAGAGCCGTTTGAACCCTGGGGATTTCACTAAAGTGGCGAATGTTGTACCGGGCATGGACGGACTATTACAGGCAGCGCCGAAGCCCAAGCCCGGAGCCGCAGACATGCTCGGCACAATGGGCGAAATGCTTCCGGGTAAAGCTGGAGCACTTGCGTCGGTAGCAGGCTCGTTTAAATCGCTGGGCCTTTCACCCAAGATGGCGGTCAAGTTCGTTCCGATCATGACCAAGTTCGTTAATGTGAAAGGCGGAGCGGGTGTGGCTGACCTGCTGGCGGGTGCGCTGCAGTAGTTTGCAGGCCTATCGAATTCAACACAACGTCAATCTGGATGTCTGCGGCTGAGTCGCGGTCGGCTCCGGTGCCGGTGTTAGGCTGCCGGCCTAAGGCCGTAACGCTGATCTAAATTGCTCAAAGCTTCCCTCGAAGAAAGACACATTGTGAAAAGCCTCTCCCACAATCGCTTGCGCCACAGCCTTGGCCTGTTCTGATGTCCGGCCAAATACAATGATACGTGTGTTGTGGTCCTCCATGGGCAAACGGCCGTCGTCTTTAGCCACCTTGATCTCCCCGACATCTTTGCCAGGTTTAAGCCCGCTTTGGGGAATGTTGTGGGCCCGCGCCGCGCTGCCTGCCTTGAACTCGGCGGCCTCTCTGGCGTCAATGAATACTGCGGTGCGGTCGTTCTCGATCACATGCCGGATTCCCTCAGGCTCGATTTGCGTCATTCCACCAAGTGCCCGCCAGACCGGAATGCCGAGCTGATACCGGCGAACGTTAGTGTAGCCAGACTCCAAAAGTTCAGACGCAAGTCGTTTACTCTTTCCGCAAAAAGGCCCGTTGCAATATAAAACTACGGGAGCCGCTTTATTTCCTTTTAGTACGCGCGCGATTTCGGCAACGTCCGAAACATAGAGTGACATAGGCACACCCGCCCTGGCCGAAACATTAACGGCGCCCGGGATGTGACTAATCGCGTACTCCTTGAACGGGCGGGCATCAAAGACCACGGCGGTCTTCGCCACGAGAATCTTCCGAAGCTCTTCTGTTGAGACCTCCTTCGCTTTCTGGTCACTCTCCAACAGGGTGGCTTGGTGAATACTTACATGAGACTGAGCGTTAACAAGGCAGGGACAGGCAGCAAATGTCATTGTCACCAGAAAGCCCAACCCGATACCTGGGTTACAATTCTTTCTCATCAATTCTCCATTTCCCACGGCAGATAGAATCAAACCCGCCGAACGTCAGACTTGGCTGGGCCGCGCAAATCTTTCCCCTTGCGCTTAGCACTTTGCGATTAGCCGCTCGCTACCACCACGCCGATCCAACGAGTTGTTGGGACGGGCCGGGGACTGGGAACGAGTGAAGCACAGCGACACCGCCGGCCGCCGAGGGCCACTCGACATAGGAGCCTTCCTTCACTTGTATCCGCCAGCTAGGTGCGTTTCTAAACGGCGCTGATGGGTCCCGGCCGAATACCCGGAGTGAGATCTCTTTCTTGACCTCGATCCGCCCGACTTCCCAGATCGAGCCCGACTGAACCGGTATAAACGTCAGCTCGCCCGATTCCTGTAGTTTCACCGCTTGATTGTCGCGGCTCGCGTCGAACCATTCCCAATTCAAGGCGTACCCTACCCGGCCAGGGGAGAGGCTGAACCCGTCGATCTCGTCGCGGGTTTTTCCGGCGCACTCATTCATCTGGACGTAGAAGCTTTGGGACAGATCGATTCGCTTGTCAAAGCAGATACTCCCGTCCAGGCCCCTGCTCTGTGTGATCGCAACATCGCGAGCAAGCACCTCGTGCGTGCCCTGATATAGGATCCCGCCGGAAGCGCACTCGACGATCTGCAACCTCAGCATGCCGACGCGCTGCTGCGAGTCGGAACGAATCACCCGATTACCGCGTCGGCCGGAGCTGCAACCGCTCACCAACATGAGAATGACAATGCTGGCAACACCCAAGCTCACGATCCGCTTAGTCATTTTCTGCGTGTCGAGATTCATAGCAGCCCACCGGTCGAGCTATTCACGCCGCCACTCAGACCCACCGGCGTAAACGAGGCGCTCGATCGTCACCACCATTCTCACGCCGCGTCCCTTTGCCGCATACCACCGCCAGTCATCGTCGAGCGGGAACTCGTACCTCTGAGCCACAATCTGCCCCGGCCGGACTTCGGCCTCGGTGCGGAACCTTAGGCGTCGCCTCTCCGCACCGCTCGCCTTGTCTATCAGAGACACCTCCCACCCCACGGCCTTAATCACCTTCTCGCCTGTATTCTCTACTTCGAGATAGGCGCTCACGACGGGGGCGCGCCTCTTCGGCTCCCGTTTCAAGGGTGTCCGAAGCGGAAGCCGGCCGCCCGGCGGATTGTCACTCGTCGGCAGATGGCCGCTCGGCGTATCGTCAAACGTCGGCGGAGTGGGGCGGTCCGGGAGCTGGTACTCCGGGGAAAGCGCGCGGCGTTCCGGCTGCGGCGGCGATCCCCCCGGGAACTCCCAGCCGACAGTGCGGATCGCAGCATCGGGCGCGCCCATGAGCTCGAAGTTCGCCTGCGCGGAGGCCGTAGCGGCGGTGAAGAGTAAAGCTAAAACAATACCAGCAGTTTTCATCGTCCAACTCCTCTCATTAAGCAGAGCGCACATAACAGGGTTGCGCCTCAGACAAGCACCCATTCGGACTGGCCAGATGAGCGGTCGCCAGTCAGCCACTGCCATTCCAGATACATTGACATTCGACCATCTGCATTCGGTCGGAATCGTCCATGTGCCTTACCTGCTTGGACCTGGCCGGCGGTGGTTGCACCCTGGTAGAGCATTTCGATTTCGAACTCTGCGAGCCACTTTGCCAGAACATGGCCTGCGACAATGGTCCCACCACTATAGCTCCCGATGATCACGCCGTCATCCGAAGTGAAGCGCATGATCGTATCGGTGTTCATGCTACCGGTTTTTGAGTTCGCGACAGCTCTAAAGGCAAGGCCGGTTAGCTTCATACGAGACCCTTCCTGGTAACCGAACGTCAGTTGACCGCGCGGCGTGTTGTGCGCCGCAACCGCGCGCCATCAGTCCTGGGCCGGGCGACCGCTCAAGGCGAGAATATACCCATCAGGGTCTTCGACGTAGAAGCCTTTCGCGCCCCACGGAGTGTCCGTAAGAGGCTTGATGATCGTTGCCCCGTTTGCGGTGCATTGCGCATAGAATGCTTCGATGCCATCAACACCGGCCGCGGCATCCAGATGGTCGTTCGCGCGGCGGTGCCGGCGCTCGTCGTCGTTCTTGGGCGCTTCCTTCAGGTGGAGCTCCAACCCGTCCAGATAGCCAATCGCGTAAAACCCTTCCCACGGCTCGCCGAATGTGAAACCGAGCTTCTCGTAGTAAGTGATCGAGCGGCCAATGTCGTCGACCAGGAACTGTGGAGCGAGGGATGTCACGCGCGACTTGGTCTTGGTACTAGTCATAAGTCTTCGTCTTCAGAAATGTGAAGACGCATCAGGTCAGATTTGACCGGGCGGCGCGAAATCAAATCGGCAATCGGCAATTGGAAATCGGCAATGAGTTCACGCTCCCGCCGCTCCGGTACAACGAGTTGTTGGGCGATGCGTGCTGCATAAGTCAAATGGCCACTGCATCAACGTGGATGTCCGACTCAACGAGTCGCGTAGCGACGACAGATAGTAGCCCAGGGTGAGCGAGCGCAGCGATCGTAACCCTGGGATCACGTCCTCATTTGAATCAGCGCCGGCTTTAGCCGGCGAAACCAAATGGCTGAGTGGTTTAGACCGAGTCGCGTCTTTGATCCGGTCGCTACCGCTCCCGGTTCTGACACAAAGCGTCGCCCACTACTAATTATGCGTATGCCGCGCATGACGAGATTATTCGTGACCAATAATACTCCCAATCACAATCTTAGACATCGGTCAGAACCTCAATGCACACCACGCGGTA
Source organism: Pyrinomonadaceae bacterium (assembly GCA_035274925.1). Taxonomy (GTDB): domain Bacteria; phylum Acidobacteriota; class Blastocatellia; order Pyrinomonadales; family Pyrinomonadaceae; genus UBA11740. The sequence continues at coordinate 10,689 of DATENS010000009.1, forward strand.
GCGTCCTCTCAATCTAATCGGTAGAATGACTCTCCAGGAGGGGTGGCGCGGATTACCCTTCTCATAGATAAGAGTATGAAGCTATTCACAATCGAAGAGGCGAATTCCCTTCTTCCCAACGTCAAGCCGATCGTTTACAAGATCCAGCGGCACCATCGCCGGCTGATGAAATTCGATGCCGCGGCTAAACATGCGGCCGAAGGCGCGGAGTTTGGCGGCGGCGGAATTCCCAGCGGCGTCGCTTATGCCCAGCTTTTGATTGACTTGTCGGTAAGTGTCGGTCAGTTGGAAACGCTGGGTATTCAACTCAAAGATTACGGCCATGGTCTAATCGATTTTCCTTCAATGCGCGAAGGACGGGTGGTCCTTTTGTGCTGGAAAGCCGACGAAGGAGACATCATCGAGTGGTGGCACGACGTCGAGGCCGGGTTCGCCGGACGGCAACCACTCTAGGCCCTCTCAGCACTCCTTTTCGCCCATTATCCTCAACCCACTCAACTCCAAGCGCTACTATATTTTCTCGTTGACGAGTTAAAGTAAAACTGTTAGTATCGGCGGCGATCGAGCAATGGGCCTGGGCTCTTAAATAGCAAGAAGCCCATCCCGTGGTAATGATTTCGGAGACGCTTCATGCAGCCTTGCTCATGTGGCTTGATCCACGACGAGACTTTCGGTTCCTGCCCCGCAACCGTCTCAAATCCCGTAATGCAAAAATCTCTAATTAATCAAACAGAAGATGGCGCCGTACCGCACGCAGCCTCAGCAGGAATTTCCGCCATGGACGCCACCACCACTTCGACATTGATTGAGTTTCCCGGAATGTCGCGAGCCAGGCCCGCGTGGCGCAAGCAATTGAGCCAGCGGGTCCGGGAAATCCAGGAGCAACGCGCGCGCGAGGCCGCGGAGACTGAAGCCGCCAACCGCGCTGCGGAATCAGTGTCGTGCGCGCTGCCATCAGGGCAGCTCGAGTTGGTTCCCGATCGCGAGCAGGCGCCCATGAATCCGATCGTGTCGAAAGCGCTTGAGCGCGTCGACCGGGCGAGACGAGGCGAACAACAGTCTTCGGGATTCGCGGCCTCAGCCGCCGCGCCGGCATACACGCCCGAACCGGTCGAGCCTTCTGAACCTGAGATCGCGGAACCGGTCGCTGACGAAGTGAAGCCGAAGCTGACGATCGTCTCCTCTGTCGTGAAAGAAGAAACTCTTGAGCAAGCAAAGCCAAAGCCGGTTCGCTTGATCACTGACAGCATCGACGACCGCGCGTTGTCTTACCTGGAGAATTGTCTTTCCGTTGCTGACGATTCGGACTCTGCGGTATCGCGGCAGGGTGGTTTTGTCCGCCGTACATTTGCCGCGATTTTCGATCTAATCTTTGCGGCGCTTCTGGCGTCGCCCGCCGTCGGAATAATTCAGATGGTTGGTGGCGATTGGCAGGACCCGCGAAACATAGGCATCGTCGCCGGCACAGCGTTCGGTGTCGTGCTGCTTTATCAGACCATCGCCATCGCTCTCACCGGCCGCACCGTGGGAATGCGAATGTTTTCCTTGCGTGTGATCGATTTGCGCACCCGCATGATCCCCACGGGAACCCAGTCGTTGAAACGAGCTTTCGCTTTCATATTCTCGCTACTGTTAGGCGGGCTCGGCTTGATTTATGCCATCGTGGATCGCGATCAGCGCGCCGTCCATGATCGCTTTTCGAAATCAGTCGTCATCAAAGACTAGTCAGAAACGCCGGATTCCTCCCCCACAAAAGGCGAAGGCGAGGGCCTTCGCCTTTCTGATTTTCAAGCAGCGTTGCGGGCGCCTCACTATGCTAACGTGTCAGCCTAACCATGAATGATCGGGTCATCAGCAGGGTTGTCGAGGAACTCAAGCCGCTCCTCGCCGGCCGCCGATTCGGGAAAGTGTTTCAGCTCAGCCCGGAATCGTTCGCTATCGATTTCGGTTTGCGCGAAGGCGGATATCTTTTTGTCAGTGTCGAACCGGCGTTGCCTCGCGTTTATCTCATCAAGCGGCGTCTTCGCGAGCTCGAAAAGCAATCGATGCCGCCCGGTCAGTTTAGCCTTTCCTTAAAGAAGGAACTGTCGCAGGCCGAGCTCGTCTCAATTGAAAAAGAGGAAGACGAACGCATCGTCAGGTTTAAGTTCGGGGGAATCGACGAGCTTGATCGAAAGTTCGAAAGAACATTACTCGTTCAGCTGACCGGCCGGGCAGCGAACGTTCATATTCTTGACGAAGACGGCGTGATCAAAGCGCAAGCCCGCCCCGGCCGCGGCATTGGACAGCAACCCGGCGAAGTTTATGAACGGCCGCCAAAGCCGCGAGGCATTACAGACGCAGGCGCCGCCGAAATCGATCCGGATAATTCCCTGTCAATCTCAGAAACACTCGATACGTACTATGCGGCGTTGCTGACAGAGCAGGCTTTTGATTCGCATGCCGCAGCCGCGCGTGCAAAATTGCGAAAGCAGATCACTCAAGCGCAACGACTGCTCACAAAACTTTCCGCGGACCTTGCTTCGCATGCGAACTCAGACGAACACAAACGCATGGGCGATCTCTTACTCGCAAACGCAGGTACAGCCAGGAGGAAAGGCGATCGCGTTGCGCTAGTCGATTACTTTGCTGACGGGACGCCCCAAATTGAAGTTGAAGTTGACGAGAAAATGACGCTTCCCGAAGCGGCTGCGCAACGCTTCGCCCAGTATTCGCGTTCCAAGCGAGCGCTTGCGCAAATCGAAAAGCGAATCGAACTTGCCAGGTCGGAACTCATCGAATTAGAAAAGCAGCAGGGTCAGATTGAAGCGGTCATCGCCGGTCGCGACGCAGCCGGGCTTGCGGCCTTCGCGACAGCTCAACCACAGGAAGTCAAAGGCCAGGACAAAACTACGCGCTCAAAGCGTATCGCCGGTGTTCGTCAATACCGCTCGTCCGATGGATTCGAGATTCTGGTGGGCCGCGCTTCCCATGACAACGACAACCTGACTTTCAAGATCGCGCGCCCGAATGATCTGTGGCTGCACGCGGCCGATTACCCCGGCTCGCACGTTATTGTCCGCAACCCCACACGTAAAGACCTACCGCACACCACACTCATCGAAGCCGCTCAACTGGCCGCATACTTTTCCCAAGCGAACAAGAATCCCAAAGTCGACGTGCATCACACCGCGCGAAAGTTCGTCTCGAAACTGCGCGGCGGCGCGTCCGGCCTGGTGCGTATCACGCGGCAGAAAAGCATTGCGGTTGAGCCCCGCGAAGCTGGCACGCGTATCAACGTTTAAGTTTGCGCGGAACCGTCTTTGAGTTGGCTTCGCATGTGGGCGGGAGGTTCCAACGGTAGATCGATGGTGAAGGTGGTTCCCTTCCCCTTCTCGCTCGTCAAATCAATTGAACCTCCATGCATTTCGACGATCTGTCGCACGATGGAAAGACCTAACCCGGTGCCGCGTTTCTTGGTCGTAAAGAAGGGTTCAAAGAGGCGCGCCTGAGTTTTAGGATCCATCCCAATGCCTTTGTCGACAATCAGAATGCGCGCGATGGATTTCCTGTTTGTTTCTTTGGCCCCAAGCAATTTTGGGCCAGAGTCCATCAGTTCGGTCGATATGGTCAAAGGCGCGCGCGCTTCGCTGGCGTCAATCGCGTTGGCAAACAGATTTACAAATACTTCGCGCAGTTGCTCACCGTCCCACACACCACGAATTTCCTCGGCCGCATAATTCTTCTCAATCGGAGTCTCTTTCTCCTGAATGCGATCCGCCACCAGGTCAATGCTCGAGTCGATCACTTCATGAAGCTCAAATTCAGCTCGATCCAACTGGCGCTGCCGCGAGAACTGAGTGACATCAACTACCAGCTTGTTGAGGTGATGAATGCCACGTTCGACGAGATTGATCGTTCTCACCGCATCGTCAGCGGTCGCATGCTCGCGCAACATTTCGACTCCGAGCCGGATGCTTCCCAGCGGATTCTTGATTTCATGGGCCAACTGGGCCGCCGCTTCGCCCACCGCGGCCAGCGCTTCGCTTCGTCGTAGCGCGGCTTCAGATTTGGTGGCCTCAGTGACGTCCACCAACGTCAGGATTTGTCCGTGTTCGCTGTCTATTTCCAGCGGCGACGAGTAAACGTCGAACGTGTGGCCGCTGCCGTTCTCGCTCAATTGCCACCGCCCGCGATATGTGGCCGACTCAACGTGCGAAGCGGTCGCGGCTTCCAGCAACCTGGTTCCCTCAGGCGATCCGACCTGGTCGTGAATTGAGGCGCCCACCGCGGCGTTCGGGAAGATGCGAAAGAAAGCAACGTTGGCACTGCGGATACGATCGTGCCGATCGATTGCCGCGATGGCGCTCACCATCCCCTCGAGCATTTGATTGCTGAACTCGCGTTCGCGCCGTGCCGCCTCGGTACTGAAACGAGTTTGCCTATATCTCCGCTGAGCTACCCAAATCGTTCCCGCGGTTACAAATAGACTAGCCAGAACAGCAATTAGGCTGAGTATCTTGATCGAGCGCGAGGCGGCCCTGGCAAGGTCTTCGCTCTGCTGAAAGATACGGCCTTGATCGGCGGACGTCTCACGGATAATTTCATTCAACTCGCTGTCAACCTGGCGAAACTTCTCAAAGCCATGCAGCGCATAGTCGTCATTGTTCTTGGTGAGATCGATGTACGAAACAAGATTTTCGCGAAAGACTTTCCACCGCGGGAATTGATCTGCGGGCACCCGATCCAGCATCGGCACCAGCTTGTTTAGTTCCTCACGCGCACTCCCGAGGCGCAAATCGAACGGCGGGCGAATTTCCTTGCGCGCCTCGGCTTCCATGCGATCGCGCGCTTCGTTGTCCAGCCGGGTGAGCGCGATGCGAAACTGCAGAAGCAACGCCGCCCGAGCCGCAAACTGCTGTTCGAGGAGCAGCACCTGCCGGCTGGTGTCTTCGACGCGTCGCACGCTGAGGTTGCCCAGAACGATGACAAACAGCAGCAGCAGTGCGCAGCCCACCAACAGCGGCATCAACGTTGGATCCAGACGCGGCTCGTTGGGACCGCGCGGCGCATCCTCTTCAGACGGCACCGCCATGCGGCGATACACGATCTCGCCTTCAGTTGCTCGGTTAGGATTGTGCTCTCGTTCGGAAGCCATGTTAGGAATGCGCCTGCTTACTGCTTACTGCCTACTGCTTACTGCCTACTGCCTACTGCCTACTACTTCTTAGCATCCATCCAATTGTCCGCAATGCCCGTGTCCACCACCAGTGGAACATCCAGCTCAACTGCCGATTCCATTTCGCGCTTTAAAGTCTTCGCGACCTCGTCAGCCTGGCCGGCGGGACATTCGACCAGTAGCTCATCATGCACCTGCATCAACATCTTTGCATCCAGTCGTTCCCGGCGAAAAGCCTCGTCGACATGCAGCATCGCGATCTTCACGATATCGCTGGCCGTCCCCTGAATCGGCATGTTGATGGCCTCGCGCTCGGCCGCTTTGCGGATATTAGCGTTGCGGTCATTTATCCCGGCGAGCGGACGGATCCGCCCGTATAGCGATCTCACATAACCATCTTCGCGCGCCCGGATCGGGATTTCATCCATGTATCGCCGCACGCCTTTGTACGTCGCGTAGTAATCATCAATTACTTTTCGCGCTTCCTGGCGCGAAATGCCGACACGCTGAGAAAGACCCCACGGCTCGATCGCGTACGCAATGGCGAAATTGACAATCTTGGCAAAGCGGCGCGCTTCCTTTAGCTCTTCCGGAGTCTTTGCTCCGAACACGAGCCGCGCAGTGCGCGCATGAATGTCTTCATTCTTTTGAAAGGCGTCCAACATCACTTCGTCACGCGTGATGTGGGCCAGCAGACGCAATTCGAGTTGAGAATAGTCGGCGGAGATCAGCTTGTTACCTTTTTCTGGAACAAAAGCGCGACGAATCTGCCGGCCCAGATCGGTGCGAATTGGTATGTTCTGCAAGTTCGGATCGCTCGACGAAAGCCGGCCAGTCGCGGCCACTGTCTGATTAAGCTGTCCATGAACGCGTCCATCAGCAGCAACCTGATGCGGCAACGCATCGGTATATACGCTCTTTAATTTTTCCAGCTCGCGATAATCGATGATCAGGCGCGGCAGTTCATGCGTAAGCGCCAGCTCTTCCAGCACCGCTTTGCTGGTCGAGACGCGGCCGGTCGAGGTTTTGCGGCCGGAGACTATGTTGAGAGCTTCGAAGCATTCGGCCACCTGTTTTGGAGAGTTGATGTTGAATTCACGTCCCGCCAGCCCGCAAATTTTGCTGGTGAGCTTTGCCAACTCTTCACCCAGGTGGCGCGACAAATTGCCCAGCACATCCGTATCGATGCGAATTCCTGCGCGCTCCATC
>DATENS010000010.1:0-7542 GCA_035274925.1 Pyrinomonadaceae bacterium
CAGCCAGCACATCGCTAAGATAGTGCGCGCCAAGATACACACGGCTTAGCGCCACCAAGACAATCATTAGCAATGCTATCGCGGCAGCAACAATGCGGCTGGGCCAGTGCGGGCGCTTGCTGATCAAAAACATTGCGAGCGCACCATAGAAGACTGTTGCCGCCATCGTATGACCACTCGGAAAACTGTAGCTCGTAAGCGTTTGTACGGTGTCGGTGAACTTCGGCCGCGTTCGATGAAAAGCGAACTTCAGCAGTTTGTTGAGAATGTTCCCGCCATAAACGGATATCCACAGCACCGCGAGCCAAAAACGCTCGCGTCGCCGCCACAGGTAAAGGCCAATTGGAAACGCGACGATACTAATGACGGTTGAGGAATGTGTTGAGGTAATCAGCCAAAGCGCCGTCGTCAACCAGCGAACATGATGAACATGCAGCCAGTTACTGAATTTAATGTCGGTAATCGTTAGCGGCTCGTTGTTGTGAACGTCTTCAGCAATAGCAGCGAGTGCGGCCGTCATAAGCACAAAGACAGCCAGGCCTATGATCAGGCTTAATGCGGCGATCGGTTTCCGCCTTGCCCGTTCAGGCGGCGCGTTCAAGTTGTTCAAAGGCGAATCCACCCATCATCGGTGTGTTGAAATTCTTCCATCTGTGCCGCGATAAACGAGCTTCGTTCTGACGACCATTCCAAACGCTCAATAGAAATGTAAGGACGTTCGACGCGGATCACGTTGAAGGAATTAGCTTCGCCACGGCCGCGATCGGACGTCGCCGTTCCCGCCTGCACTACGAGCGCCGAGTGACCCTTGATGTTGTACCGCTTTGCACTGTGAGTGGTGTGACTCACATGAAGATGGCCGGCGAGAAAAACGTCTGCGCCGCAAGTCGCCAGTTGTTCCATCGCCATACGCGCACGACCAACGAGGTCGCGTTCATCGTGGCCTTCGGGAAGATCGAATGGATGATGAGTGACGACCATCTTGACGACGTCCGGCGCAAATCCGCAGAGACGGTCGCGCAGCCACGCAACCTGCTGTTCATTGATCCTGCCGCCTTTGACAGTCAGTGAGCGCGCGGTGTTCACGCCCAGTACCGCAATCTCTTCGTCGTAATGCTCGGGAGTTAAATCGTCCGTAATGTAGCGCCGATATTTGTCCAGCGGTTGAGTGAAGCGCGCGAACACATTATGCAACGGCACGTCGTGGTTTCCGGGCACGACGATTTGCGGCGAGGGCAGTTCGTCCAAAAACTGGCGCGCTGCTTTGAACTGGTGCGAACGCGCGCGTTGAGTTAAATCTCCCGAGACAGCCACAACATCGGGATTGATCTGGTTGACGACCTCGATTAATGGTTCGAGCAGACGAGGATCGACGCGTCCAAAATGAATATCTGAAAGGTGAACAATCGATCTCATGCTGCCCAATAAGTTTTAGCTTCTCGTGTGTTTTGCGGTTCGAGCTTTATCGAACATTCACCGCAACCAACCCTAGCTGGGCGTTGACGTATCTTTTTCCCGCGCCGGCGCCAGCACCCGCAACTTCAACGGCAGCACCCGGTAGTGCAGTGGCGGCTCCATCACCGTCACTTCACCATCGAGCGCCACTCGAATGCGCTTATGCTTCGTACCAATCCAAATTTCTTTCGTGCACATTGCCAGAAAATCTTTGTCCTGCTTTAAGCCGCCCAAAAGCGCCCGTAATGCAAGCCTAAACAAACCCAGGCGTCCAGTGCGATTCGTCACGTAAAGGCTGAGTTCACCCGCATCGATACAAGCACGACCACCTACATTTAAGGTTTCCATTTCATACTCGTTATTGCCGATGAAAACGAATGGCGTGCGGCGAACGAGTGAGCGGCCTTCAATATTTAACCGGATGTCCAAAAACGGATAGCGTCGCAATACCGCGACGGCGGCCCACATGTAGGCCGGCCATTTTCCTGATCCGAGTCTTTGCTTCTTCTCTCGCTCGCGCACGATGCTGGGATACAAACCCAGACTGGAGTTGTTTACAAAGATGCGGCCATTGACTTCGCCCAGGTCAACATTGGTTACATGGCCCGCGATGATTGTTTGCACCGCGCCATCCAGTTCCAGTGGGATATTTAGGTCCTTGGCAAAGTGGTTCATGGTCCCCAACGGCAGGACACCCAGCGCCTTGTCATTATTAACGAGCTGAGCGGCGACGGTGTTAATCGTGCCATCACCGCCTCCGGCGACGACAACCGTGCAGTCATTTTCAGCAGCAGTCTGCGCCAGCTCGAGCAGTTGCTCGCCATTTTTCGCGAAAAGAATATTTGCCTGCGCTCCGCCGCGCGTAAACAAATCTTCGAGGCGCGTCTTTAAATCGTCGCGGGCGCCCGGCCCGGATCCGCTATTAACAATCACCTCGATCTTCACGGTGAGCATGTTAGTCGAAAGAAATGCAAAATGCGTAGCTGCGAGGCGCGCATCGCAAGCGTGGGATATACTGAACAAACCGATGAGCAGAGAAGAGAAGCAGCACCACCGTCACCTCGACCTGTATGCGATCGCCCAGCAAACGATGCGCGACGCAGGTTTCGAACCGGATCTCAACGACGCGATGCAGGCAGAGCTGCGGAATGCGCACCAACCGCCCGCTAATAGCATTAAAGATCTGCGCCAGCTTTTATGGTCCTCAATCGACGATGAGAAATCGCGCGACCTTGATCAGGTTGAATTCGCAGAAGCGGGCTCGTCCGGCCAGATCAAGTTGCTGATCGGGATCGCGGACGTCGACGCGGTGGTGCCGAAGGATTCAGCCGTCGACAAACACGCCGCGCACAACTGCACTTCGGTCTATACGGGCGTCCGTACTTTCCCGATGCTGCCTGAGGAGCTCTCGACTGATCTGACCTCATTAATAGCAAATCAGGATCGCCGCGCGGTCGTTACAGAACTGCTGGTGGCGGCGGACGGCACCGTGACTTGTACGGATTTCTATTCGGCATTAATTCGCAATCATGCAAAGCTGGCGTACGAACGCATTGGTCCATGGCTTGATGGGCAAGCGCCCGTGCCTGACGAGGTGAAGGCCGTCGCCGGACTTGAAGAGCAAATAAAACTTCAGCATGAAGCCGCGAAGGATTTTGGCGAGTTGCGAAAGAAGCATGGCGCCATCGAACTGGGCACCATCCAATCGACTCCGGTGATGGATGATGGCCGGGTGGTAGACCTTTCAATTACGGAATCGAATGCAGCGCGCGATCTGATTGAGAATTTCATGATCGGCGCAAACGTCGCGATCGCCAAGTTCCTCGAGGACCACGGTGGTCCATCTATTCGGCGCGTAGTACACACGCCGAAGTTTTGGCCGCGGATAGTTGAAATTGCATCTGAGGCTGGCGAACAGTTGCCGGACGCTCCCGACCTGCGCGCGCTCGCTGATTTTCTGGCGCGCCGCAAAGTTGCCGATCCGGTTCACTTTCCCGATCTTTCCTTAGCTATCGTGAAATCGCTTGGGCCCGGTGAATATGAAGTACAACTTCCGGGCGAGCAGGGCGAAGGTCACTTTGGTTTGGCGGTCGATGACTACACGCATTCCACTGCGCCCAACCGGCGCTTTGCTGATCTCGTTACACAACGTTTGGTCAAGGCTGTTATTGCAAAGACACCGCCGCCTTATTCAAACGATGAGCTGCGGGAAATCGCGGCGCACTGCACTGAACGCGAGAACGCAGCGCGGAAGGTGCAACGAAAGATGCGTAAAGTTGCGGCGGCTTTGCTGCTGAAAAATCAAATTGGAAGCCAATTCAATGCCATCGTTACCGGCGCGACGGAGAAAGGAACGTTCGCTCGCATCGTGAAGCCGCCAGTAGATGGCCGCGTCGTCAAAGGTGATCGCGGCATGCGCGTTGGCGAAAAAGTTAAGGTGCGTCTGATCTCAACTGATCCGGAACGCGGCTTCATCGACTTCGCCCGCGTGTGAGGCGCAGTCGCGATCGGCAGTCGGCAACGAGAGTCTGGAAATCCCAGCACTGAGGATTGCGATTTAGTCTTTCAAGACATGGATTCCGATTCAAATTGATCGTGCCGATGGAAAATGAGAAATGAAAAGTGACAAATGGAAAATGACGAATGGAAAATCTTCTCGTACGTGAAGTGACGCATTCTGTCCGATTTGACGGCCTTCCAGCCACGTCTATAATGCAGAACCGTGGCGGGGTAGCTCAGGTGGTTAGAGCGTGGGATTCATAACCCCAAGGTCGGGAGTTCAAGTCTCCCCCCCGCTACCAATCCAAATCCAAACATGAACGCAGCTGACGTTATTACAGTTGACCCCGACATTCTCGGCGGTGTTCCCGTCTTCAAAGGCACTCGCGTACCTATCCGGTCTCTGTTCGCCTATCTTGAGAACGACTACTCCTTGGAAGAATTCCTCGAGTGCTTTCCGTCGGTTACCAGGGATTTAGCTCGTCAAGTATTGGAATGCTCCGAGCAGGCGTTGATGCCTAGTGTCTCCTCATGAGAATTCTGCTGGACGAATGCGTGCCGCGGCCCTTACAAAAACTGCTAACAGGGCATACTTGTTCGACTGTCCAAGAGGAGGGTTGGAGCGGAATAAGGAACGGCGACCTCCTGCAGCATGCGGAAAATGCGTTTGACCTATTCGTTACATCAGACCAGAACATCCGCTATCAGCAGAACCTTGCACATCGCAAATCGCGATTCTTTCACTCTCAACTAACGAGATAAGGCGCATTCAAGCCGCGAGATCTCTGATTCAAGAGGCCCTTGCTGAAATTCTGCCCAAGGAATTCCGGCATTTGATGATTCCTTAACGTCACCGCGCCGGTCGTTTCAAAATTTCCGCCAGTGCCTGCAATCGAGTCTTGTCTGCAGTACTCTGGATTGTCGCTGCAGTCTTTTCCAATGCGGGCGCCAGTCTCTTTAATTTCGCCACGTCACTCTGTTTCAGGTGTGAAGTCTCGGCGCTGTCAATTGCTTGTCGCAGTGCAGCAATACGATCAGCAGCTAAAGCTTGCGACCGTTCCAACTGATCCACGTAGGCGCTGGCTACGACTAATGAGCGCGGCCATTCGATTCGTTGCTGGTTCTGCACATTCAACTCGGTAAAGTGAACCGATTTCGCAGCATCGATCTCGTTCTGAGTCAGAAACTTTGTCGGCGTTAATTCAAAGACGTCCAGGCCGCGCGCGATTTCCGACGCGTAGACATGACCGTTGTACCAGTAACTGGACCAATCGCCGCCGAGAACCAGTATGTTCGGATCAATCGGCCCGCGATCGAAATACGCAATCTCCATCGGGTGCTGCGCGTCGGTGAAGTCCATCACTGAGATGCCGCCCTGGTACCAGGCCTGCACTTCAATGTCCCGGCCGGGCACCGGAATGAGTGACCCGTTGTGCGCCACACAGTTTTCGCTGTCGCCTTGGGCAGACGGCATCTTGTAATAGCTGGCGAAGTTCAGCTTGTTGTTCTGCAAGTTGAAAACTGCGTCCGCGCCCCACTTGTTCGGGTCATTCGCGCGGCAGCGCGCGCCCAAGCCGCCACCCCACTCATCCGTGAAGACCACTTTTTTCCCATCGTTCGAAAACGAGGCCGAATGCCAATATGAATAGTTTGGATCGTTGACTGCATCCAACCGTTTAGGGTTCACCGGATCCTTGATATCGAGCAGAATTCCATTCCCCGAGCACGCGCCCGCGGCCAAACCAATAGCTGAGTAAACCGTGATGTCGTGACACTGATTGGTGTCGGTTGGTTTTTGGAGTCCTTCCTTGCCGTGAGTGCCGCCATTGGTCAGACCGTTAATCGCTCCGGTGCGCGGATCGATGAAAACTCGCGGACTCGAGACGACGGCCGCGGTTTGCGGAGCGGCAAGGGGCACCTTGATCACATCGATACGAAACAGCGCGGTGTTTGGATTCTTGTCCGGTGCTTCACCCGAGCAGCCTGCCAACTCTTCGCTTTGGCGAACGAATGAAGTTCCCGAAACGTAGAGGTAAACGTTTTGCTTGTCGTTCGGATCGACGACGAGCGTATGCGTGTGCGAGCCGCGGCAAGTTTGCACCGCGGCAACCTGTTTGGGGCTGCTGATGTCGGTGATATCGAAAATCCTTACGCCGCGGAAACGATCTTTTTGCGCCGCGAGCGGCGGATTCGGTTTTTTCTCTTCTCCCGGAGCAGGTTCAGGCGCGGGTGGAGGGGGCGGAAAACCCTGCGTGCCGCAATCGAGCCGGCCATTCGGCTGCTCGACGGACATGAAGAGCAAATTTTTGTAGACGGACAAATCACCCTGCCCGCCGGGACATACTACGGAAGTTAATAAGGACGGCTTTGCCGGATTCGAGATGTCATAGATGTTGAAGCCGTAAAAGTTTCCCTGGAACAAATGATTGCCCTGAAAGGCGAGGTCAGAATTTGCAAAAGCGAGCTGTGCGAGAACCAGTTGCGCAGGCTTCGCTATCTTGGAAGGATCAGCGACACCGAGTAGACCGAGCGTCTTCTGCACTTTCGGATCATCCGGATTGTCCGCGCCAAGTTGAAACACGTCAGATTTTTTTATGAGTGCGATGTGCTTGAGGCCAAGTGCCGTTTCGCCCGCGTCATACATTCCAGGCGTGAGCTTCGCGCGTGGGTCCGCAGTGTCGGACCCGCTCATTCCCGGTGGCAACGGTGCGGCCGGTTCAGGAGCGAATGGATTCGCCGGCGTTGACTCGGGTGTGGCGGCAGGAGAAGGCGATGAAGCAGCAGCTTGCGCAAATGTGGTCAATGACAAGCAAAACAAAGCGGCCGAAGTTAAGAAAGTTATAAAAGCAATTCTGCTAATCCGGTTCATCTTTTCCTCCGAAGCGTTATTCAACTCGTTCCTATCGTTACTCAGTTCTCAACTCATTGCGTCAGCATATTCTGCATGATCCTAATCTCGGCGCGCTGGCCACTATCGACATCGGTAGCGAAGTTAAACAGTTCGGCATCCTGTCCGGCGCCGGCTGTATCGAACAACTCTTTTACCATGATCAAGGCGCCGCCGTGGTGCTGAATCATCCCGGTCAGAAATAGTTTGTCGAACTCTTTGCCCTTCGCATTTCGCAAGGCCTCCATTTGCTTTTCAGTGAGCATCCCGGGCATCAACATTTTGCGCGGCGAATGAGAGGCGTTGCCTGTCATATCCATACCTGGCATCGACATCGACATGTCTGACATTTCCGTCATCGCCACCGGTTGTCCTCTCGACATCAGCCACCGTTTCATAAAATCCATTTCGTCTGACTGAGATTTGCTGATGCGCGCGCCGAGCAATCGCAGTTGTTCGTTGTCAGTGTGCGAATCGATGAGGGCCGTCATCTCAACTGCTTGTGCATGATGCATGATCATTCCCTGCATGAAATGCACGTCAGCAGATGAGAGTGGAGGCAGTTGCGCTCTCGTCGAACTTGGCAGCGTCCGCGTAGGCTGACCCGGCGCGCCGGGTTGCACAATAACCGGAGCAGGAGGCGCTTGCTGCGCGCAAACCAGTACCGAGAATAATGCGATAAAGGCGCCGCTCGCCGTCAG
>DATENS010000011.1:0-26479 GCA_035274925.1 Pyrinomonadaceae bacterium
CGCCCGTACCGAGGGCAATCGCCGGATACGGCGCCGGACGCGGCAAGCCAAAACTTTGGGCCGTGTTGGCGATGCGGGCCACGCCAGTCTTTATGGCGACGTCAACCGTCACCACGTTCAGCGATTTGATCAAAGCGGTGCGCATTGAAACTTCACGCATGGAAAACCCGCCGCCATAGTTCGCGGGACGATATTTTATCGTGCGATCGTAGGTGAACTCGTGCGGCTCGTCGGCAAAACTGGCCAGCGGCGACATACCGATCTCGAGCGCGGCCGTGTACACAAATGGTTTGAAAACTGAGCCGGGTTGTCGCGCAGCGTCAGTGGCGCGATTCAACTGTGATTCGCCGTAATCTCTGCCACCGACCATCGCCAGTACTTCACCAGTCTTCGGATCGAGCGCCACCAGCGCGGCTTGTGGCGTTAGCCCGCGGGGTTTGTAGACTTCGTCGAGACGCGCCAGTTGTTTCCTGATTGCTTCATTGGCGATTTGCTGCAGATCCAGATCGAGAGTGGTGATCGTCGCAGGTGCATCCTGCGCATTGGTCACAGCCGAAACGCCTGAGCCCCGCTCTGACACTCGGTTCACATAATCAATAAAGTACGGCGCCGCGGATTCCGTTGCCGGATCGAACTCAGCCACAGCCAGCGGCTCCTTCGCAGCCGCACCGGCCTCCGCGAGTGTGATGTGGCCATCGCGCACCATCGTGCCCAGCACCGTGTTGCGCCGCATGCGGGCGTCTTCGCTGTGCCGCACCGGCGAGTATCGCGCCGGGCTCTGAATCATTCCCGCAATGGTTGCTGCTTCAGCCAAGTTCAAATCTTTCAATTCTTTTCCAAAGAAGACACGCGCGGCTTGATCGACGCCGCGCACGGCCAGGACGCCACGTTGGCCGAGATAAATCTCGTTGCAATAAAGCGCGAAGATGTCCGCTTTTGAAAGGCGACGTTCAAGACTGAAGGCGATCATCGCCTCGGCATACTTTCTGCGAAAGGTTCGTTCGGGAGTGAGATATGTATTCTTGACGAGCTGCTGGGTGATGCTGGACCCGCCCTGGCCGATGTGGTCCTCGCCGGCGTTCCGAATCAACGCGCGCGCTACACCAAATATATCCAGTCCGGGATGCTCAAAGAAACGCCGGTCTTCAATCGATGTGATGGCGTGAACCAAGACCGGTGGCAGATCGTTGAAAGTGAGCTGGCGCCGGACTGCGCCTTTGGTCAGTATGTCGTTTGTCAGCGACTCGGGAGCGAGGGTGACAGAATCCATGGTGACGTCATCGCCCGTCATTTCGGAAATGCGATTTCGATCGAACGTCACGCGCACGACTGTGGGAAAACCGTCTTTGCTATTCGGTCTGATCTCGATTGCTTCGTCACGAACCACAAAGCTCCCATTCCAAACTTCAGTTGCTTCTTCGCTTTCGACATAACCCGCGCGACGCAACGCCGCCGCCAGATCTTCTCGCGAGAACTTCTGTCCGCGTCGCAAAATGCGAGGCGCCGCATAGATTCCCGCCCGGCTGGTGAGATAACCGTGCGCCAACCGCTCATCGACGATCTTTGCGTAGCTCTGATAAGAATGAATGAAGAAGGCTGTTGCCGAGAGGATTGTCAGAAGAATGGCGATCAGGGCGAGACGAACAAAACTTCGCAAATGCGAAGGGCGACGGTGTTCCGGTCGCCCTCTCTTACGGTCGAGCGTCCGAGAACGAGGTACGCGGCTTTGGGCCCCGGCCAGAAAATCTTTCAGGCGAAGGCGCAGAGCCGCGAGGGCAAGCGCTGAGCGATCCATCAGTTCAATCCGTTACGTTTAGGAAATGACGAATAGGGGTTTAATTTGATTTTGATGCGACTGGCGGCCGTAAAGTTCAAAACGGCCAGAGCGCTCCAAAACCAATCGCTGAGGGATTGCTTCTTTAAGAGGGGTTTATGTAGTCAATAAGGCGTCCGGTTGTGCGCGGGCCGTTTCCCGGTGACGCGTCATTTTGACGAGTGCTTTGATTTTTTCCATCGATTCGGTTGCGGCTTCGTACCCTGCCTTCACTAACTCGTCAGCGCGCCGCGTCTGGTCCCAACGCACGTGACCGACCTTAGGGGTAATCAGCACGTCGGCGTCCGCCCGCTGCTGATTTGAAACGATGCGCTCAACCGCAACGAACACATGTGCTAGCACGCCCAGTGCCGTACGTGGATCTTCAAAGAAATGAATGCCGTGCAGGTTTACATCAACCGCTATAACCACATCAGCGCCAAGGTCGCGTGCGAATCCGATGGGAAGATTGGCGACCAGGCCGCCATCCAGCAGCCACCGGCCACTTGTATCGCGGACTGGAGTGTAAATGGCCGGAATGCATGCGCTGGCGCGAATCGCGAAAGGTAAGTCTCCCTCATCACGGAAAACGACCGGCGTGCCGAGATGGAGGTCCATAGCAAGAGCCGCAAACGGAATCTTCAAATTCTCGAAGCGAGTGACGGGCAGGCGTTTGCGCAGGAACTTCTCCATCCGGGCATTTGACTGCAGGCCCAGTCGCGAGAAGGAAGGCCGCGAAGTGTAGCGCCAGCGAAAATTTCGGGCCATCACCTCGAGGTCGTCGATCGACAAACCAGCGGCGTAGGAACCCCCGATAAGTGCTCCCGCCGAAGCTCCGGCGATCGCGTCGATGGGAATGTCGTTTTCTTCGAGCGCGCGCAACACACCGACATGCGCGATGCCTCGCGCCGCGCCGCCGGAAAGGGCGAGGCCAATGCGGGGACGATTCTGCCGGTTAGGTTCGTGCGCCATTCTCACCGGACTCTTCACTGTGCTTTGAACATTGTACTTTGTACTTGGATTTCTCTCGGCAGTGGCGCCGTTCGATTGCGCGCGCCTGTCGCGCAGGACATCAAAGCACAAAGTACCAAGTACAAAGCTCGGGGTTACACAGGATTCAATACAACTATCTCGGTTCCCGGTTGCTCGCGAAGATTGTCGATGAACTTGTCGATTTCCGCTTCGATCTTTTCTTCAGTTAATTCGTGCTCAATCCGGGTGCGCACTTCTTCCAAAGTGGGCACGATACGCCCCGTGTTGCGCTGGCGGCCATAAGTGTCGTTATAGCGATCGCTGATTTCTTTCGGCGTGATCACGGCGAAGGCGCGGAAACGAAAATCCAGGTATTGATCGACCGCGACGCGGTCGCGCAGGATCAGATCCAACTGTTCGCTGCTCAGCCCGACCCGGGTCATACGGTCCTGTAACCGCGCCGCCGATCCGAATGCCTGCGCCAGCTCGTCACGCCGGATTTGCACTTCCTTGTCGCGGGCGCTTAATGCGTCGGCTGAGTCGGCGCTGGGCAGCTTCCTTGCTTCCTGCAGGATCAGGATTTGGTCCTGGACCAGCCGCAGGGCGCGATTGAGATTTGCGGAACTTGGCCTTTCGGAAAACGGCGTGCCCGGTTCCAGCGCCAGTTGCCACACCAGATCGGAATACGTGATCAAATCAGGCGTGGCCCGCGACCCGTTGGTCACCGTCGAGACCATCTTGTCCGCGACGGTCTGACCGCGGACAACAGTAGGCAGTAGGCAGTAGGCAGTAAGCAAAAACAGAACTGCTATCAATTTAAGCCTCGTCCTCTTTATACCTTCTGCTTTCTGCATACTGCCTTCTGCTTTCTGCCTTCTGCTTTCTAGAACGTTTGCGTAAACCTGAATTGAAACTGTCCTCGATGAACGCGAAAAATTGAAGTGGTCGGTGTCAGTGTATTCAAGTTCTGGGGAATCAGAAACTCAGGCGGATTTACAAGCATGCCGTAATCGACCGCCAGCGCGCCGCCCAGAGGCGTCTTGATGCGAATACCGGCGCCCACAGTGTGGGTCCAGCGCGTGCGCAGGTTTTGCAGATTCACATCCTGGACAAAGTTTCCCGTCGGTGTAATCGGTCTTGGGGAAAAGATGTCGCTGATACTGCTGAACACATTGCCACCATCATAAAACGGCACCACTTGGACGTTGCGGCTCACGGGCACGCGGGCTTCCAGATTGCTCACCACCATCGCGTTGCCACCAATGGGCACGGTGAATGGATTCAGGCGAAGCAAATTCCCCTCACGATCACGAAAGTCTCCCTGCGGCACAATCACCTGGCGCGGCCCAGCTTCTTCGAACGGAAATCCGCGCAGCGTGGTCGAGCCTCCGGAAAAGAAACGCTCGCTGATAGGCAGCAGGCGATCAAAATCATCGATGACGCCGTTGCCGTTACGATCCCGCACTGAGAACAATTGGGCGAGCCCCACCGAGAGATTCGCCGCCAGCACTGTGCCGCGCGCACCGCCCACTTTGTAGTAAGTGTGATAGGTCGACTGGAAACGCATGAACGAGGTGTTCCCGCCGAGGGCTTTGGCGGCCCAGCTAAAGTCGGCGCTCAAATAATGACCGCGCGTGGCATCAGTCTGGTTGTAGCGGCAGACTTCGCCTGAGCGAATTGTTTCATCTTCGCCGGCCAGCCGGCCCGGAAGCCTGCGCTCGCAGCGCTCGCGCGTGTCGTACACGAACGAGGTACCAAATCGCGACATGCGCACGACCTGATCTGGTTGCAGGATGTCTTTTATCAGCAGGCTTTCGATGTTACGCAGCCGGACATCTTCATAGGTGTAACGGAAAAAGGCGATGCTGTGACTGCGCTGGCTCAGGATGCGCTGTGTTTCGATCGTGAATGTGAGTCGATCGATTGCCGGCTGGCCAATGTTGTTTCCCAACACGTCAATCGGATTGCCGTCAGCATCGAGGCGCTGCACGATTCCAAATGTCCCGCGGTCGATGGTTGAGCGAAAGAACCGGGTGATGGTCGAATCGCGCAGATACTGCAAGGTGATGGCGAGCGGCGCGAACTGATCTTTTCGATAGCGGGCAAACCGCGGGTCGAGAAATTCGAAGCGCACCAGTTGCTGCCGCTGACTGGCGCGCACGCGAATGGCCCCCGTGCGCAGGCGGTTCATGAAGTTAACGTTCGTCAGCTCCATCAATCCCAACGCGCCCGTATCTGACGAATAGCCGCCGCCATATTCGATTACCCGTGGTCTCTTTTCCTCCACGTCGATAATCACGTCGTACTTCTTGGCTCCGCCGGGCAGCTCTCCCGCCGGTTGTTGGCTGATAACCACCTGGCGAAAGGCGTCAGTCACGTAGAGGGCACGCTCAGCTTCCGTGATGCGGTCAGCCCGCAGCGGATCGCCCGGAGAAAGTGGAATCGCGTGAATGATGGCCGCGCGTTTTGTGCGCTGTACGTCGGTGCTTCCGGTAACTCCGTTGACCACAATTTCGTTGACGATCGCCTTAGCGCCTTCTTTGACGATGGTAAAGACGACGCGCACCTGTTCGTCGTCGCCCTGTTTTGGCAAATCGTCCACGGACGGTTGCACTTCGGCTTCGATGTAACCCTCGTGCGCGTACAGATTCAATAATCGGTCAGTGTCGGCGCGCACTTGTGACCGGGAATACGGCTGCTGCGTGCTGAGGGTAATCTCCTGGCGCAAGCGATCCTGATCGAAGGCCGTGCCGCCCCGAATCTCAATCTCGGCGATCCGCGTCAAAGCTCCTTCTTCGACATTGAAGGTGATGATCAGCTCTTCTCCGGCCAGCGAGATGCCCTGCACCACGTTCACTTTTGCGCGTCGGTAACCAAGTTCATGCATGATCGCTTCGACTGTGCGCCGGTCCTCTTCCAGCAGGGTGTTGCTGGTAAACCCGCGGCCCAGACCGCCCAGAAAGGGCAGAAATCCGATGCCGCTCGCCTTCTGCGACTTAAGATCGTCGGCAATGTCCGCGGGGTCGAGTTTGTTTGTGCCCGTGATCCGGATGTCGGTCAGCTTGAGCCGGCGCTTGGTATCGACTTCGTAAGTGACCGTGACCGTGTGTCCGCTGAGACCTTCCGGAATCAGGTTGCGGCAGGTTTCGTTCGTGCCGTTCTCCACCGTGGTCGGCGCCGGCGGTGTCACGGTGCAGACTGCCGTTATCTCCGCAAAGAAGTAGCCATCTTCCTGAAGCTCGTTGCGCACCCGGCGGGCGCCTTCTTCAATCACCGAGTAGTCGAGGTTCCCTTCACGTTTTAAGGGCAACAGTTGCCGCTGCTTCTTTTCGCTCAGGTTGTATTTCTTGAACGCGACATCGACCAGCGGCCCGAGTTTTCCCGTTAGCGTGATTTCAATTTGATTTGTCTCAGCATTGCGTACGACTTTCGGATCGTCGAGCGTCGGGGAAAGATATCGCTGCGCCAGCAGGGCCTGCCGGACTCGAATCACGTCTTCGCCCAGCACATCTCGCGTGAACAACGTCCCGGGTTGCAGCTTCAGAGTCAAACGCACCGCCTGGTCGTTAAAGTTGGGCTCAATCCTGATATTGAAGGCCGCTACCCGCGCCGGATCGCCGGGCGTAACAGAGTAGATCACGCGGCGTCGGGTGCCGGTGGTGTCCGAAGGGTCGGGCTCTTCGGTATGCTCGACGGTGGCGTTGAAGTAACCGCGGTCGCGCAGATACGCCTGGATCTCATCGGCGTTGCGTTCAATCGCCTCCAGGGAAAAGCGCCGGCCGGGCTCGAGCAGATTCAGTCGCGCGCGAATTTCATCAGTGGCCACCGGAGTTCCCAGCGCGTCACCGACGCGAAGCGTCACGCCGGCAATGACCAGTTGCCGTACGACCACAAAGCGCACACTGATCGGGCTGTTGGCGCCGCCGCCGGGCTGGACCTCGGTGATTTCAATGCGCGCGGAGGCCACGCGATCGGAAGCATATAAATCCTGCAAGGAATGGCGTGCAGCCACCGCCGTGTAGACGCTATTGGTCCTGATGCGCAACAGCGCGAGGAACTCAGCCTGCGCCGCACTATCCGGCGGCGAGCTTTCGAGCACAACCTCGACTGATGCGACGGGGCGGTTTTCGTAATCGCCAACTTGTGCAGAGGCGGTGACGAAGGTCAGCAGGCAGTAGGCAGTGGGCAGTAAGCAGAAAGCCAGAAGACGCGTACCGATGCGTGCCTTCCGCCTTGAGCCTTCTGCTTTCTGCTTTCTGCTTTCTGCCTTCTGCCTTATCAAAATCGCTTCCGGAATCTAATTTCAAAACTATAGTTATTGTTACGATTGGTCAGATTTCGAACTGAGCCCTGCTCGTATTGAGCAATAAACGAGAGCCGGTTTGACACGCGATACTCAACCGCCAACACCTGATTTGGATCAGACGCAATGTTTGTCGAATAAGTGACTGTGACGTCCTTGCTGATACGGCGCGCCACCGTCAACCGCGCCGTCGGCGTCAAACCGGTGCCGGCAACCACCGGGGTGATTTCCAACCGGCTTAATCCGAACAGTTTGTTGCTCGCCCGCGAAACGGGAGTATTGATGAGCGCATCGGTCAGCAGGCTGGCCGCCGTGCCTAATCCTGATTGCGCCAACACGGATGTGCTCGCATCAGTCGAAGACAGCGAGCCGGTCAAAATCAAAGACACCACGTCGGCCTGCGGCAGCGCCGGTTCTGAGCTTACTGTCGTGTTCGGATGCGACAGTGGGCCATCGATCACGGCAGTGACGCGGTAACCGCGGATAACCGACTGGCCTGCAATATTTAGAATCGGATCCGCGTCGAGCCGCGCGGGAAAATCGATCAGGCCGCGCGTAATTTCGTATGGACTGTTGCGGAAGTTGAGCGTGCCGCGCGTGGCGGTGATTCGTCCCTGGATGATGGGGGCTTTGATCGGGCCATCAAGTCGTAAATTAATGGACGCCACTACGTCACCAAGATTATTTCGCATGATCAGCGCGTTGCGGCCTTCGACGCGCAGTTTGTCGAGCACGGCAGTCTCGGCAAACTTAAACTGCCCGCCTTCCTCAATGGTGGTTTCCGGACGCTGATTAATCAGTTCGGCCAGCTCGATGTCCTTGGTGTATTCCGTGCGTTTTACGTTGACGTAGCCGGTGATGAACTGGTTTTTCAGATCGCCGCTGAGGCCGAGATCGGCCGTCACAGTTGAGCGGAAATCCTTCGGATAATTCAAGGTGACGTTTTCGCCGTGAAGATTGATCACGAAGCGCCCGCGTGATGCGCCCGTCAGCAGGGCGCCGCCGGAAGCCCTGACTTTGCCGCCACCGAGCGTGCCTTCAAGCCGCTCGATTTGCGCTTGATTAGAACTGAATCGAATCAGGCCGTTCAGGTTGGCGAGGGTGATCGTTTGATCTCCGGTAAAGACGGAAACCGACGCGCCGGCCACTTCGGCTGTGCCGAGCACGCGCGAGTTTTCATAACTTCCGGTCACCCGCAGGAACAGCCGGGCCACGCCTGATGAAAAGACATCCGGAGAGAGACCACTGAAGAGTCTCAGGTTCACGTCTCCGCTGACTGCTAAATTCTGATGACCGCCGGGTCCCGTCGCGACTGAGCCGCCGACCGTAACGTTGGTATTTGGCCCGGTGAAACGCGTCTCGCGAAACGTGATCTCATTCGGGGCGAAATCTACGATGAATGGACCAGTCGGCGAGAGTGGAACATCCGCGACGCTGATGGTGAGCTCAGTGAAAGTTGCTGAACCTGCCAGGCCTCGCCAGGAAAAGACTTCTTCGCCGGCTTCGTTCTCAGTCATTAGATTGCCGGCCAGCTTCAAGGTGCCCGTCGCCCGTCCGGTAACTACGACTTCGGTGTCCGGCAAAATGAGTTTCAGGACTCGAGTGAGATCGGCTCCGGTAATGTTCGATTCGACCACCGCGGGAAGTTTCTCGTTTGACAGATCAATCCGGGCGGTCACTACCTGTGGCTGATCACCGAGCAGTCCGGTGGTCGAGAAAGTAATGTTGAGCTGTTTGTTCTCAGTAACTCCGGCAATCTTCAAAACGCCGGCCGGCTGACCGTCGAAAGTCACATCGCTGCTTTCGCCGTCAAAGGTAATTTGATAGGTGGAAATGTCGGTGAAGATTCCGGACGCAATCGCGTTTAGCTTCGCAGTGCCGGCAACTGCCGGCAGGCCTGAGCGATTGGCAAACGCCGCCAGCCGTTCGAGCTGCACGCCTTCGCCGCTAAAACGCACTTCGAAGGCTTTCGATTCGGTGTCGTACTTCCCATTGCCCGCAATGTGCCCTGCGTCAAAATTAGCGTCAAGCTTGTCGATATTGACTGTCGACCCTGCAAACGTCGCGTGCGCACTCAGGCTTTGCAGCGGCTCGCCGGCCAAACGGCCTTTTCCAAATTGCAAATCGGCGACCCCGCTCATGTTTTTCGGAATGCCGGTGATCTTGATTGAGCCGGACGCGTCGGCTTCGGTGTCGCCGATCTGATCTCGCGTCGCTTTGGTGAGCGGGAGCGCCGCAATCAGATTGCCGGCGTTCATCCGATCCAGCGTGGCATCGATCGTCACGTTGTTTTCGCCGACACGCGGGATCAGCAGCGCGAACTGCGCCCCACCGCCATTCGGCTGAGTCAGGCGGCCGTTGTCCACGCGTGTCTCGGTCGCGGTCGACGCGATGTTCGCCGTGAGCGCTCCCAGATCACGGCCGCTCATGATCAGCGAGCCGAGCTCGGCGCGTCCGCTCACCATCGGGTCCTTCAAAGCGCCGCTGAGCGTGCCGTTAAAGTTGAGCTTGCCGCCGAGATCGATGTTGTAAGTTTGAAATTGCGCCTCGACTTCGGGAAGCGCGCCTGACGTAATCAGCAGGCGTTGAATTTCCGCTGCATCTGAAGACGCGACGGCCACCTCGAGATTGGAAACCGGCTGATCGATCGAGAACTGCCCGGAAGCATTGAGCGTCGTGGCCGCCGTTTGCAAACTGGCGCGCTGGATTTGAAACAAGCCGCGGTCGGCCGTCATTGCCAGATCTCCTGAGAGTGGCGCGAGATCCGTCGCGGATGGCTCGCCCTTCAATTGGGCGTTGATGTTTCCGGTGGCGTTTCCAAATTCGGTGCCCCTGAAAGTGAGATCCGCTCGTCCGGTCGCCCGGCTGGATATCGGAACCACGCGTCCTGTCAGGAGAGTAATCGCGCCGGACAGATCGAAATTTTGAAAGTCCGTATTGACGCGTGACGTTCCCGATTTGCTCAGTGCTATAGTCGCGTTCCCACGTGCGCTGCCGTTCAGCGCCTCAGCTACGAAGTTGTTCAGTTGAAGCTGATCGCTGGAGATGACAACTGCAGCGCGGGCCGGGCCGAGCTGCATTTGACCGAGCACGCCGCCACCCAAACTCAAGTCCGCGCTGGCGCGATAACGGCCGGAGGGTTCAAGCGTGAACGCGGGACGTGCCAGCCTTACGTTTTCCACCCGGCCATCTTCCAAAGTCACAGTTCCCGCGTTGATGTCGTTCGTCGTGCCCTGGACGCGCCCGCCGCGGACGGTCAGGCGTACGCCGGCGATGTTAATGCTTCCGGTTTTCGCACCCGAGGCATTCACCGCGCCAACCTGAAGTTCCTTCACCGTCACATTAGTCACGCCATCGCGGCTATTGATGTCGATCGTTTTTGCTGTCACGCCCTCAACGGTGGCTTTGGCCGCTTCAATCTTGCCTGCCTTTGCCGAAGCAATCGTCGCAGTGGTCACTCCGTTTTCGGATCTGACGCGCAGATCGCTCGCTTGAATGCCGCCGCGTATTCTGGCCGTCGAAGTGGTGAGACTGCTGCCTGTAACTTGTGGCGCTGAAGCGGTGAGCACGCCGTCGCGATATTCGGCGCGGGCGTCGCGGAGGATTAATCCGGTGATCGTCGTTCCGTAACTCTTTTCCGCCGCGGCGCGCAGCTCGCCAATCCAGCGAAAGTCCGAGCCGGTGCCCATCACGCCGCCGGTGATCTGCACGGCGTTAAGTTGAAAGTCACCGGCAGTCAACAATTCCGCCACTGCCCGGCCATTGAAATCGTAGCTCTGGCCTTGTCCCGAACCTTTCGCGGTGACGTTCAGGCCCTGCAAACGTATGCCGTCGGCGGCGAGTGCATCAGATTTGACGCCGCCGTCGACGCGATACTTGTCACCTTCTCCGCTAATCGTTCCGGCGAAATCGCCGACGCCGCGCAGGGCGGTTCCGGTCTGAAGAATGTCCGAGACTTGCGTGAGGTCAACATTTGAAGTGACGTTGAAGTTGTATTTGAGCGCGCGCCAGTCATCCATCACGCCGGTCAGCGTCGCTTCAGCAACCGGCGAACGCAGCGTCAGTTTCTGAATCTCGGCGCGCGTCTGATTAACGCGGCCACTGCCTTCGATGTCGATGTTGTTGATGGGCCGTCCGTCGTAGGCGAGCGTCGAGTTGGTGGCGCTAAACGTCACCGTATTCATCCAACTGGCTGCCGGCGCAGACAGGTCGTCGGGTTGAATGGTGGCGCGAATATTCCGGGCTTCTCCGGAAAGACTGTGTGACGCGTCACCGTAATGAATCAGCCCATTCTTCAATTCGATGTGCGCGGTCGAGTAGGCGAACAGGATGCGCTTGTTGGGCTCAGGCGGTGGGATGTGTATGTTGCGAAAATTCGAGCGGCCCTGGTCATCGAAGTTGACCCACAGCTCCAGGCCTTCGATCTGAAGATCTTTCAGATTGATGTTGCGGCGCAGATTCAACGCATAAAGATCTTCGATGCGGACCGTGGCCAGCAGCCGATCAATCTTTCCCAACTTCTCGCCGGTCTGCGCGTCGTAGAGTTCGATGCCGAGCATCTCGACGGTCTGTGGCGATACCGAGGCGTGGAAACTTTTTATCTCGGCGCGAATGCCGTACGTCGCGAGGGTGTTCTTGATCTGTCCGGCAATGTAGCTGTCAACATAGCCGAGCCGGTATCCGATCAGCGCGATCAGAATCAGCGCCACCGCACCGAGCCCGATCACAATTCCGGTGATGATGGCGTTGCGCCGCGTGACAAATCGCCGCCGGCGCCGGCCCGGCGTATCGTTGGCGATCCCGTTGTTCTTGTCCTCAGGCATTAATCCAAAGCGATTGCATCAGAAGCCGGCCAAGTCCGCCGCTTTCCAACAAGAAGCCCCGGCCGACAGGCGAGCTTCTGACACGATTTTTAGGAGAGCCCGAAAAACTGAGGCCAGAGGTCAGAAATCAGAGATCAGCGGTCAGAATCTTGCGCACATCACTGATCTCTGGCTTCTGACATCTGACCTTCAATCTTTTGTAAACTGAAAACAGGGGAAATTCAAGATGCGTCTTTCTCTCGTTCTCAACTTTAGGAGAGGGCCGGGGCGTGACTGAATGCTCACCCTACCTCTTTCCCAGCGGGAGATGGAACCCGGGAAGTATCGGCCACTGTCTGAGATGCCGGTGTCCCCAGCGGTACGTTGCCCACTACCTCCAATTCGAAGCCTTCGATCGCTGTGACTTTCGGAGGGTGATTGGTTAGGAGGAGAATTCGGCGCAGGCCCAGCTCGTGCAATATCTGGGCGCCCACACCGTAATCACGATTGAGGCCGTATCCGGTTTCGGCACTGGCCTCACGCTTGGTAATTCCACGTTCCTGCATGATGGAATAAGTGCGCAGCTGGTGGATCAGATCCAGACCATGCTCGCTCTGTCTGAGATAAAGCACGACGCCCTGCCCGGCCTCGGCAATTTTTTCGAGGGCGCGGCGAAGTTGATAGCCGGTGTCGTCGATAGTCGAGCCGAACATGTCACAGGTGACGTTTTCCGTGTGCACGCGCACCAGCACCGGATCGCTGGTACGGACGTCGCCCATCACCATCGCAACGTGCACGTCGCCATTGATCGTGTTCTCGAAAGCGATCGCGCGAAAGCGGCCATAGACGGTGGGGAGATCGGTTTCGATAGCGCGCCGCACGAGGACTTCTTTTTGAATGCGATAGCGGACCAGATCGGCGACTGTGATGATCTTCAATCCATGCACCACTGCGAAATCCCGCAACTCGGGCATGCGCGCCATGGTGCCGTCGTCATTCATGATTTCGCAGATCACACCCGCCGGATATAGACCGGCGATGCGCGCGATATCGACGGCGGCTTCAGTTTGTCCCGGACGCACCAGCACGCCGCCGGCTTTTGCCCGCAACGGAAACACGTGTCCCGGCCGCGCAAGATCGGAAGGCTTGGTGCGCTGATCGACGGCGGTGAGAATCGTAGTCGCGCGATCGGCGGCTGAAATCCCCGTGGTGACGCCGCGCCGCGCTTCAATCGAGATGGTAAACGCCGTGCCGAGCTTTGAAGTGTTGTCAGCCACTTGAGGGGTCAGGTGCAGCTCGTCGCAACGTTCTTCAGTCAGCGGCAGGCAGATCAAGCCGCGCGCGTGACGCGCCATGAAATTAATAATCTCAGGGGTGACTTTCTCGGCCGCGCACACCAGATCGCCTTCATTCTCGCGGTCCTCGTCGTCCACGATAATGATCATCCGTCCTTCACGAATGTCAGCAGCGGCGTCAGGTATCGAAGCGAATGGCATGTCTGGAATCTGACCTTAAATCTCGAATTCCGAAAACTTGTCTGGAATTTGAAATTTGGAATCTGAAATTCTGCCTAAGTATGTTAACGCTTCGGGCTGGGATTTGGCGACTCGCGCAAGGGCTAAGCCCTTTCAAAAGGCTGGTTCGCAGCTCTTATTCACCGGCGCCTCGCTGAAACGACGAGTTGGTAAGAATCCTCTCCACATACTTAGCAATCACATCGACCTCGAGGTTTACCTCGTCACCGGGCTTTAGCTGCGAGAAATTGGTCACTTCGAAGGTCTTGGGAATCACCGCAATCTCGAAATACTCGTCCGTCAGGTTCGCGATGGTCAGGCTGATGCCTTCGACTGTCACTGAGCCTTTGAAGACCAGATAACGCCCAACTTCTTTTGGATAGCCAAAGCGGAAAGTCCACGACTCGCCGTGATCTTCGCTGCCCAGAAATTTTCCGCGCGCATCAACGTGACCCTGCACGATGTGGCCGCCCAGGCGAGTGGCCGGGGTAACGGCGCGCTCGAGATTCACCGGCGATCCTTGCTTCAGGTTTCCCAGCGTCGAGCGAAAGAGCGTTTCTTTCGAAACATCGGCGGCAAACGAGCCCGGTTTGACTTGAAGCGCCGTCAGGCACACGCCGTTGACGGCAATCGAGTCGCCGTCACGCGCGTCTTCGGTGACAGTGCGCGCCTCGATCACGATGCGCGCGTCATCACCGCGCTTTTCAACTTCGCGCACGCGCCCAAGCTCTTCGATGATTCCAGTGAACATGGGATTTGCGAATTTCGAATTTCGAATTGCGAATTTCAGAATTTAGTCACCGCACCGTTCGCAATAGCCAGACTACCAAGAGCAACAATAAGCCTATTATGAGAGGCGCCAGCGAGAAGATCATCATCCAAATCGCTTCGTTCTTAAAGGTGAAATTAAGAAGTTTCATGCAATTTCTGGATTCATGTTCCGCTTCTTTCGCGAACAATCATCCTCATCTTCGCAAACACGTCGTCGATCGACATCCCGGTTGAATCGATCACAATCGCATCCTCAGCCGCCACCAGCGGCGAGTCCTCGCGCGTCGTGTCGCGCCGGTCGCGTTCAGTGATGTCCGCCAGGGTTTGCTCGTAAGTCGCCGCGGGGTTGTGCTCCTGCTCTTCGGCCAGTCTTCGCTCAGCCCGCTCGTTCAAATCCGCGGTCAGAAAGAACTTCACGTCCGCGGTGGGAAACACCACGGTGCCAATGTCGCGGCCATTCATCACCGCGCCCCGCTTGCCGAATTCGCGCTGGCGCTCCACCATGGCCCGGCGTACGGCGGGAATGGTCGAGATAATCGACGAGATATGCGTCACATCTTCGTCGCGAACCCGTTCCGAGACATCGCGACCGTCGAGCGTCACGCACAACGAATCCGGTTCGCCCCCCAGGTCAATCTCGATGCGTTCCGCCAGCGAGCCCACTGCGACGTCGTCTGTCTCGTTCACTGAAGTTGATTCGATTACCGCCAGGGCTACCGCCCGGTACATGGAACCGGTGTCGATGTAGAGCAAGCCCAGCTCGCGCGCGAGCATCCGTCCCAGCGGCGATTTTCCGGAACCGGTAGGACCGTCGATAGCAATAATTAGCGGCGCAGTCATAGCGTGGAATTGTCGATCAGATATTGCTCTGGTCATTAGGGCAGGGTCAAGCAAGTGGCACCGGCGCTACGGGGGCCCTCGTTCGCAAGAGCGCATCTCATTATCACCTCGCTTCAGCGAGGTGACCCGCGAGATACGGATTGGAAAAGAAACCGTTTCAACGGTTTTGGAGAGATAGCCGTTAAAACGGCTATGCGGTCTGTGCTTACTTTTGATCACCTCGCTGAAGCGAGGTGTTAATGAGATGTAAGTTTCCACTAAAAAAAGCAATCACCCGAAGCCTCGGGGGCTCCGGGTGACTACTTATCAGCTGCAGCGGAGTTCTCCTGTTTGAATCTACTGCTGCCGAAACTTCCGGGTTTCGATTATCGGCGGCCGAGCGCAATCGTTACAGTTGACGGTTTGATGGCCGCCAGTTCGCGTTCAATCGCCCGCTCGTAGCGCGTCCTCGGCGCCTGCAATCCGGTGCTCTCTCCGTCAGCCCAAGTCTGGGCGAGGAAATAGTGGCTGCCGTAACGACGGAAGATCAGCTTGGCGCTTTCCCTCGTCCGTCCCACCACCGCATTCATCTGCATCAGGACGCTGACGCTTCCGTCCTTACTGCGGAGTCGCAACGCAGCCGGTTGCGAGGCCGGGTTAACTTCGCTGATCTCATACTGTCCCGCCGGCAGGTCCTTGTTACCGGCGCTGAACTCAAACGGAATGTTCGCCGTCATCCGTGTGCGGCTGTTGTTTTGTGCCTGGGCCGCCACGGCCATCGAACCAACCAGAACTACCAACGCGATCATTGTGTAAGCTTGCTTTTTCATCTTCTTTCTCCTTTGATACGCCCTCCCTGTGGCGGGCTTCTGTCTCTCTGCCGAGGCGGTTGAAGCGACCGGCGGCTTTATTGTGGCGTCTTTATTGACCAACTAGCTTCACCACTTTTGCCCTACACTTGTTAACGCGCAGGCCGCGGTCAAACTCCCTCACCACCAGCAAATTTTTTGTTGTAGAATCTCGGCTCGATAAGTTCGAGGTCCCAACCCAAATGCAGCCTCGAGAAAACGTCACTCAGCTTTTGGTGAAGTGGAGCGAGGGAGATCAGAAAGCCCTCGATCAGCTAATGCCGCTTGTCTACAGCGAATTGCGGCGGCTGGCCGGCAACTATTTGCGGCGCGAACGCCAGAATCACACGCTTCAGCCGACGGCCCTGGTTAACGAGGCGTACCTAAAACTAATCGACCAAAAGAATGCGCACTGGAAGAATCGGGCCCAGTTTTACGGGGTGTCCGCGCAATTGATGCGGCGTATCCTCGTGGATCATGCGCGTCAGCATCAGGCGGACAAGCGTGGCGGCTCAGATCAACAGAGGCTTTCAATCACCAGCGCCGGACAGCTCGGCGAGGCACAGCTGGCGGTAGAGCCGGCCCTCGATCTATTGGCGCTGCACGAAGCTTTGGAAGAATTAGCCGCGATCGATCCGCAGCAGGAGCGCATCGTCGAACTGAAATTTTTTGGCGGACTGTCGATTGAAGAAACTGCCGAAGTAATGGGCATCGGTCACGCGACCGTCGAGCGCGACTGGAAAATGGCGCGCGCCTGGCTCAGGCGGAAATTGGAATAGAGTCGCGAGGGAACCGGCTTTTTGGGGATTGCGCTGACGGCAGCGCTATGAGCACCCCACCCGCGCGGGGGACCCCTCGAGAAAGGGGCGACTAGTGGTTATTGGCCAAATGAAAGTGCCCCCCTGTGGGGAGACTTTCATGGCAGAACATAAGTCGTTCGCCGCACTCCAAATCTTAATAGCTTGAGGGAATCCAGGTTTGAATCTCGCGTTGATTAATAGGCGAACCATTACTAAACGCCCCGAAGGTAACTTTCTACGATGAAACCCGATCGCTGGCAAAAAGTTAAAGAGATCTTTCAGGCGGCACTTGATCGCGCGCCCGAAGAGCGTACTGCCTTTGTCTCGAAGGCGTGCGCGGGCGATGAAGAGCTGCGCAAGGAGGTCGAATCGCTGATCTCTTCTGACGGGCGCAGCGGAGCATTCCTGGATTCCCCAGCCTATCAAGCCGTGGCCAGCGAGATTGTTGACCCAAAATCAGAATTGAAACCAGGACAAACCGCCGGCTCGTACGAAATAGTTTCCTTCATCAGCCGCGGCGGCATGGGCGAGGTATATCTCGCGCAGGATCGCCGGCTCAGTCGAAAAGTCGCCCTTAAACTCCTCCCCACCGCATTCACAAAGGACGACGGGCGGCTGCGAAGGTTTGAGCAGGAAGCTCGCGCAGCTTCGGCATTGAATCACCCGAACATCATCACGATTTACGAAATTCTTCGGACCAGCTCAAATTACCTAATCGCTACTGAGTTCGTGGAAGGCGAGACCTTGCGGCAACGTCTGTCAGGTGCGCCGCTTACGCTTCCGGAATCGCTCACCATCGCGATTCAAGTCGCCGATGCATTGGTGAGCGCGCATAAAGCCGGAATCATCCATCGCGACGTCAAGCCTGAGAACATCATGCTTCGTCCCGACGGCTACGTGAAGATTCTGGATTTCGGCTTGGCCAAACTGGCCGAGCACACGCCTGAGGCTGAGGCGGCAGAAGCACCCACCCGGCAGGTGCGCACCGGTTCAGGCGTGATTATGGGCACGGCTGGTTACATGTCGCCGGAACAGGCGCGCGGCAAATCCGTGGATGCACGCTCAGACATTTTTAGTTTGGGTGCAGTCATCTATGAAATGGTGACACGGCAAAAGCCGTTCGACGGCGAGACCCCGAGTGACACGCTGGCAGCTATTTTGAAAACCGATCCGCCGCCGATCTCTGAAATCATGCCGGACGCGCCGCCTGAGCTGGCTCGCATAGTAAATAAGACGCTGAGAAAGGATCGCGAAGAGCGCTATCAGGTAGTTGGCGATCTGTTAATAGATTTGAAGAGCCTGAGACAGGAACTGGAATTTCAGGCGAGGTTGGTTCAGGCGACGTCTGGCGTTGGTCCGGACACAGTCGCCACGAATGTTTCGGCGGGCGCATCTGCTCATGGTCAGCGAACGGCCGAAGCTCCAGGTCCGGTTACAACTATCAGTCAGGCACTCAGCATTGAACTGAAACGGCATCGAACCGGACTGGCCATTTCGCTGATTGTCGTGTTGCTGGTTTTGATTGGCGGTGGTATTGGCCTGTATAAATTTCTTACTCGCCCGCAGCGGACACATTTTCAAGCCACTTCGATTACGCGCCTCACAAATTCCGGCAAAGTGATCGACGCCCGTTTGTCTCACGACGGAACCTACCTCGTTTATTGCCTCAGCGAGGGTGGGAAACAGAGCCTATGGATCCGAACGGTCAGTACCGCAAACGACAAGGTGATCGTTCCACCGGCGCCGGTAGGGTGCTTCGGATTTACGTTCTCGCCTGATGACCGGGAGATCTTCTATGTGATCAAGGCAAATTTTGATGCCGGCACCCTTTATCGTGTTCCGATTCTGGGTGGCGCTCCGATAAAGCTTCTTGAGAAGATTGACGGTCCAGTCACATTCTCTCCTGACGGTAAGCGCATGGCATTCGTGCGCGCAAACTTTCCGGATCAGGAGCAAAGCGCGCTCGTCATTTCGAATATAGACGGCACGGCAGAACAAACCCTCGCCACCAGGAAAAAGCCCGACCGATTTGCGCCGATCTTTTTCACCGGCCCATCCTGGTCGCCGGACGGCAAACTGATCGCGACCAGCGTTTTCACCATCGGGGGAAAAAGCCGGGTGCTCGCGTTTCCTGTCGCGGGCGGGACCGAGATTGACCTTACTCCGGATCCCTGGCCGTTCAGCGGCCAGGTGCAATGGCTCCCGGACATGAGCGGGCTGCTTGTGATTGCCGGCACCAATCCGGCCACTGGTGCCCAGATCTGGTTTCTGTCTTATCCGTCGGGCGAGAAACGGCAGATTACAAATGATCTGGATCAGCACCGGGCAATCGGCCTTACCGCGGACGGAACCAGATTTGTGAATGTTGTCGCCAGCGGATTGATAGGCATCTGGTTCGCTCCTGATGGGGACGCCAGTCGTGCCGTTCAATTGCCTACGGGGAACATCGGTTTTGGCAGTTCTTATGGAAACAACGTTGCCTGGACACCCGATGGCAGGATTATCTTTGCATCGGCTGAAGGCAACGATGTCAACCTTTGGCTCATGGATGCAGACGGCCAAAATCGTAAGCTGCTAACTTCGAATGTGGGCAGAAACGCCGGGCCAGTCGTGTCGCCCGACGGAAACTATATTGTATTCAGCTCAACCCGGGCCGGGCGTCAGAACGTGTGGCGCATGAACATTGACGGAAGTAATGCAACGCAACTCACCCGGGGAATCGCTGAATCGATGCCCGCGATTTCACCAGATGGCCGCTGGGTAGTCTACGTCTCAGCGCTCACGAGCCGGCCCAGCCTTTGGAAAGTCTCAATCGATGGCGGCGAACCGGCCGAAATCACGCACCGAGTTTCAGCGTATCCGGTGATCTCGCCCGATGGTAAATCGATCGCTTACCTTTATCCCGAATCACAGGACCCGCTGATTCCACCTAATCGAATTGCAATAATGTCGTTTGACGGGGGCGAACCCGTCGCTACATTTAGCTTCCAAGCTCCGGGCACCATCCAAACAACTGTGCAATGGTCTTCTGATGGGAAATCGATCTTGTACACTACGAACACGAACAACGTAACGAATATTTGGAGTCAACCGATTGACGGCGGCCCGCCGAAACAGATCACCGACTTCAAAGATAGTTTTATGACCGGCTTCGCCTGGTCGCGTGACGGCAAGCGGCTGGTTTGCTCGCGTGGGGTCTTTAATCGCGACGCGGTGCTGGTCAGCGAGCGACAATAAACGAGCGCGAACATCGAAGGTGACAAGAATGACGGTCGGGGCTATGTGTGTTAACGCACAGACCGCGGTCCTTTGAGTTGATTCAATCCTTGTTGTAGAAGATCAGAGGGAGCGACTCTTTGGACTCCCGCCCGCTAGACTTCAACGAGCTTTCTGAGGAGGATTGGTCAAATGATCACCACCCGAATCCTTCTCTCCCCGCTGTTATTGTTTTCGATCCTGCTTCCCGTAACCGGTCAGCAACCTAACCCACGGCCATCGCCGGAACCGCCACCTGCGCAGAAACAGAATCCGCCTTCAGTGGATGAGCAGGACGATGTGGTGCGGATCACGACCAATCTGGTGCAGATTGATGCTGTCGTCACCCGCGACGGAAAGCCCGTAACTGATCTGAAGGCCGAAGACTTTGAGATATTCGAAGACGGCCAGCCGCAAGCGATAACCAACTTCTCGTATGTCTCCAATGTGCCTGACACGGGCGTTGCGCCCGCGAAAACCGCGCCCAAAGACAAGACCGCGCCGCCAGTGCCACCGGCAATAGTTCGTCCACAGGAAGTCAGGCGGACCATTGCTCTGGTCGTCGATGAACTGGGGATGTCTTTCGAGAGCATCAACGCCGTAAGAAAACAACTCAGGGCTTTCATTGCAGACTTGCCACCGAATGATCTGGTGGCTGTCATTCGAACCGGCGGAGAGATGGGCGCGTTGCAGCAATTCACCACCGATCGGCGTGTGTTGGAGAACGCCATTAACCTGGTGCGTTGGAACCGCTGCAGTCGCGTCGGCGCCGATATCTTTCCACGAATAGGCTCGATGGGATTGTCGACTCAGTTGTGTTCGATCAATTCGGGTAGGGACACGCTCAACTCTCTCAACTTCATTTTGCGCGGCATGAGTTATTTGCCCGGACGCAAGTCGATGGTGATCTTGTCAGACTCTCTGCCTATTCAAGATCAGCAACTTTCACAATTTGAGCAATCGCTTGGTAGCTCCGCCGGCGCGTCCGATACCACGTCGCAGGGCGATTCAACTACTACGTCTCCGGATTCCGGCGTCAGCTACCGCGCGGAATTGCAGCGCGTTGCTGAGTTGGCCATCCGCGCTTCTGTAGTCATTTATGGCGTCGATACCCGCGGCGTGCAATACACCGGAATTACGGCGGCGGATCAAGTTCCCACCAGCAGCCGCCCTAACCCCAGCCAGCTGAACTCAATCATGAGTTCGCGGTCGAATTTACTCGAGGCGGGCCGGGAAGGCGCCGCGTTGATGGCCAAACAAACGGGCGGGTTCATGACGCGGAACTCGAATGACTTTGGGCTTAAGCGCGTGCTTGACGATCAGCAGGGTTACTATCTAATCGGCTTCCGTCCCAGTGAAGCGAATTTCGATGGCAAGTTTCACAAGATCAAAGTGCAGGTTCGACCCAATGGCCTGACGGTGCGCACACGTGCGGGTTTTCATGGATTCACTGAGGAAGAAACGCGCCCGCCAAAACTGACCGCGCAGGATCGTTTGAACAGCGCGCTGCTGTCTCCGTTTGGCGCCAGCGAGATTCCGTTAAGACTGACTTCATTCTTTGTTAATGAAGCCGCCAAGGGTCCTTTGCTGCGTTCATTTCTCCATCTCAATCCAAATGATCTGACGTTTACTGAAGCGGGCGGCCGGCACGTTGCAACTTTTGATCTGAAAGGTTTGCTGTTCGGAGGCGAGGGCCGCGTGCGTGGACAACAAATCCAGACTGTAGGCGTCAGACTCTCCGACGCGTCCTACGAGAAAGCACAGCGCCGCGGACTGATCCACAGCTTTGACATG
Organism: Pyrinomonadaceae bacterium; assembly: GCA_035274925.1. Lineage (GTDB taxonomy): Bacteria > Acidobacteriota > Blastocatellia > Pyrinomonadales > Pyrinomonadaceae > UBA11740. Next base: position 21,692 of record DATENS010000011.1, read on the forward strand.
CCCACTAAACAAACCGGCTCGTTTCAATTTCGCGTCGCGGTACGTGATGTCAGTTCTTCCAGGATCGGGGCCGCGGGTAATTTGGTTGAGATTCCGAATTTGCAGAACGGGCACCTGGCGTTGTCGGGAATTGTGGTTCAGAACGCCTCGAATCTCACGAACGGAAATGCTGAAGCAACAGAGCCGGACGCGCCTCTGGCGAATTCCGCGTGGCGACAATTCAAACAAGGCTCGACGCTGGTTTTTGCGTATGCCATCTACAACGCCACACTCGGCAGCGATCAATCGCCGCGATTAATGGCCCAGACGCGCGTCTTCCGGGATGGCAATGCGATATTCACGGGTAATCCGGAGCCGGTAGAAGTTAAGAGCCAGACGGATCTGCAACGCATTACGGCGACCTATGCTCTTCAATTGGGCGCTGAGATGTTGCCGGGCCAATACATCGTCCAAATTATCATCACTGACCAGGCAGTTAAGGGTAAGCCTCGCACCGCAACGCAATCGGTTGATTTGGAAGTAGTGAAATAGGCGTCGGTGAGTAGGACTAAGTCTTTAGGTATTGTTCAGAATAGTCAGCGCAGTTCCTTCGAATATCCCCCGCTTCTCTTCCTCAGAAATCTCCAAACCCTCAATTGACGAAACCGCGCGATCAATCGAACCGAGCAGGTGTGGATAGTCGCTGCCCATTACCATTCGGTTCGCGCCAATCATGTCGCGCACCATCATGAGCATGTGGGGATTGAAGTTCACCGTGTCGTAGTAAAGCCGCTTCAGGTAGGTGCTCGGCAGCTCGTCAATCTTAGCGCGGCACTCAGGAAAATCGCGCCAGCCGTTGTCCATTCGTTCCATCAGGTATGGCACCGCGCCACCCAGGTGCGCCGCAATCCAACGAATGTCCGGGAAGTCTTTCAGCATGCCGTCAAAGCACATACGCGCGATAGCCAAAGTCGTATCAAACATGAACCCGACGATTGGGCCGAGCACATATTCGCGAAATGGATCCGTGTTCGCCGGCAGCATCGGATGCAGCAGTATGCACACTTTCATGCGGTTGGCCTCTTCGAAAAACGGCCGGTATTGAGGCGCAGTCAGGGGCTGGCCGCCGATGTTGCTCAGCAGGATGACGCCATTTAGTTTCAGCTCATCGATGGCCCGATGCAGCTCAGCGAGCGCCACGTCCGGATCGTCCATCGGGATCGAGGCGAAGCCTTTGAAGCGATGTGGATGTTGCGCGACGAGTTCGGCGTAGGCGTCGTTAACCATGCGCGCGATCTCCGGCTGATGTTGCGCGTCGGCAAAAAACACGTTCGGCGTTGACAATGAAACGACTTCAACGTCAATTCCCACGCGATCCATGTCCTCGATGCGTTGAGAAACATTTGTCATCGGCGGCGTGACGCCGAAAAAGCGGGCGCCCCGATAAGTAATGATGGTCTGGCCGCTCGGACTTTTCGCAAAGGCGAACTCAGAAGGAAGATCCCGAATTCTGTCGAAATAGACGGGCGGGTAGTAGTGAGTATGCAGATCGAACTTGCGAAAGGTTTGCGACACGGCGGGTGATTCTATGGTGGCGAGTTTGGAGGCGTCAAATTTTGGAGTGCGGTTCCGAAAACGTTGCGTGAATCCTTAATTCTCCCGTTTTCACTTCCTCGCAAAGGCGCAAAGAAATACTTAAGGCGCCGAAAATCGTTCCGGAACCGTCCCTCATGGTCGGGCTAATGCACCTCAACACGGCATCCCCTTTGAGTCTCGTCCCGCAAATCACTAAACTAGCAACGTGACCCAACCCGACATTCAACCCATTCTCGATAAGGCGCTTTCCGGCACTCGGTTAACGACTGACGATTGCACGGCTTTGCTCGAGTCGCATGACATCGCGCGCATCGGCGCGGCGGCTGATGAACTGCGCAAACGCCGTCATCCGGACAACGTCGTCACTTACATCATCGATCGCAACATCAACTACACGAATGTGTGCAACGTCGTGTGCACATTCTGCGCGTTTTACCGTCGTCCCGGCGCGCCGGACACCTACGTGCGCACCATCGATGAAATCTGCGAAAAGATTGACGAGACGATTGCCCTGGGCGGAACCGGCGTTTTGATGCAGGGAGGGCTGCATCCTGATTTCGGAGTGGAGTGGTACGAAGACCTGCTGCGCACGCTCAGCGCGAAGTATCCCGGCTTTCAATTGCATTGCTTTTCACCGCCTGAGATTCACAACCTGCACCTGATTTCCGGCCTCGACTATCAGACGATCATGCAGCGATTGAAGGATGCGGGTCTGTACAGCCTGCCGGGCGGTGGCGCAGAGATTCTCGATGATGAAGTGCGCAAGCGCGTCGCCACGAAATGTACGACCGATGAATGGCTCGACGTGATGCGCGCCGTGCACAAAGTCGGCTTGAAGTCATCAGCCACGATGATGTTTGGCATTGGCGACCGGATCGAGCATCGCGTGAATCACCTGAAACGGATTCGCGACGTACAGGACGAAACCGGCGGCTTCTTTGCTTTTATTCCGTGGACGTTTCAGCGCGAGAACACCGCACTGGGCCGAAAGATCAAAGAAGAACCAACCGGTATTGATTACCTGAAGATGCTTTCCGTTTCGGTCCTCTTCCTCGACAACATTGAAAACTTCCAGTCGTCATGGCTCACGCAAGGATTGCGTCTGGGACAAGTTGGGCTGCGGTTTGGCGCGAACGACATGGGCTCGATCATGATCGAAGAGAACGTGGTCTCGGCCGCCGGCGCCCACAATCGTGCCGATGAAAAGACCCTGCGGTATTTGATTAGCGAGGCGGGCTTCATCCCACAGCAACGCGACATTCTTTATCAGTACGTGGATCGAAAACCGGTCGAGGACCCAGAACCGCCTGCCCGGAAGAAACGCGAGCTGCAGGTGATGTCGGTTGCGTGATTTTATGGGTTGTGCCCCGTATCCGCCATCAACGGTTCATCGACTCGTTGCGTGATTATCTCGAGGATGAATAACTGCTTCCTACTGTCTGTCGCCCGCTTCGCGGGCTTGGTCCTTTAGGGGGACCTGATCCCCGGGTTACGCTCGCTGCGCTCGCTCACCGGGGCTATTTTCTGTCGTCGCTTCGCTCGTTGACACGACCATCCAAGATGACGCCGTGTTGACTTGTTCCCTGCAGGTGAAAACCCCAGCCTCTAAGCAGACTTTACATTCTTCAGTCGACGCGGGCCTTTGCCTCTTCTCTCTTCTTCAGTCCCCTGCCGGTCAGGTTCAGCAACCAGAAGGGGTTCGAATTTCGCGGCGCTCAAAAGCAGATCCGTGCCTTCGCCCGCGGGCTTGACCTTGGCGACAAGCACGCGTGCGACGCGGCGCGGCATCAGAAAAGGCGCAATCGACGCGACCGATTCGGCCAGCGCCACGACGTCACCACCGCCGCGCCAGTGCTCTCGGACCACGTTGTCGTCCGTGTGATCGATCAGTCGCAGCAGACTAAGCGCGATAAGGAAAATGTCGTCCACCTGGCCCAGGAACGGAATCATGTCCGGCAGAAAATCAAGCGGCACTATCGCGTAAATTACCGCCGCCGCAAACAGCGCGCGCTCGGTCTTGGGTACGCGCTTGTCGACCATCAGGCGCGCGCATAGAGCGACCATGTTCGGTAAGAACATGAGCAGGTTCTTCATGCGGCTTTTGAGTTTTAGTTTGGCCATGCTTGCTCCCTTGCCCGCTCCGGGCGGCTACTTGATCTTCTTCGCAGGCATTTTCCGTCCATTCTGATTCAGAATCAACTCGGTGACCTTGCCCTGTTCGTTCTTAACGAAAGTTAGATGCGCGTCTGACGCCTTAAGAACGAATTCGGTTTCCGAGCTGGGTGATAGCTCGAACTTGTCCTGGCCCGTCGCCTGGGCCATTAACTTTCCGCCTTCGTTTGTAATCGTAATGATGAAGCTCGGCGTCAATTCGTACTGACCCACGTAAATGTCATAGGCCTTTGGATCCAGCTCCTTCCCCGCTCCAGTAAGCGAGTCCAGGCTGGCAGTGGCGTTCGGATTCTTCGGATTCAGCTCGAGCGATTCTTGTAATTGACTATCGCCAGCTCCTTGTTGCCATAACGCATGTAAGCCTCAGCCAGACTGTCGTAAGCATTCGCGGATTGCGGGTAGATTTCGACGTTGAGTTTTAAGATCTCCACCGCTTCGGCGAGCTTGTTGGCCTGGAGCAGCCGGTAACCGAGCGCATTCAATTCAGCTTCAGCAAAATTGTATTCACTGGTTACGGGGCGGGCTTTCAAGTCGCGATACTGCGCGATGGCCGCCGCCACATCTTTTTCGGTCAGGGTCCTGAACATCAGATCCGCAATAGACTGCTTCGGCAATTCGTACGGCTGGTCATACAGGATGCTCAGGATGTTCATGACCATCTGATTCAGGTACTGGCCGTGCTCTGCATTGTCCAGCAGCACAATTAACCTCTTCTCGGCGGGCATACGAACCAGCACGGTATTAAATCCATTGATGCCGCCGCCGTGCATGATCGTCGGCACGACTAATTTGTTTGGCCCGAGTGTGGCGTTCCTAATCATCAGGCCATACGCGTGGTTGTTCAGATTCGGCTTGATCATCAGCTCTTTAGATTTGGCGGAGAGTATCTTTTCGCCGTACAGAGCCTGGTCCCAAAGGTACAAGTCTTCGACGGTCGAATAGAGCGATCCAGCAGCGTAGGGAATGCTCATATCAAGATAAGGCGCGGTCTCATAGCCTTTCGCCGTGTTGGTGTAGCCCGTGGCCCGCTTGTTGAGAACC
>DATENS010000012.1:0-14168 GCA_035274925.1 Pyrinomonadaceae bacterium
CATTCAGTAGCAATTTTCAAGAGTGGCTCGGGCGTCCCGCCCGTGAACCACGCGCAAGATGCGCGTGCCACTATCTGAGTAGTCAGGGAAATGACATATCCAAAAAGGAGTGAATCATGCGTATTCGACTAGCTCTCGTCCTTTCTTACGTGCTGATGGTTGCGCCTTCAGCCAACGCGTTCCTCGAAGACCTTTGCCAATCGAGAGGCTCCGGGCCGCAGACACTAGGCTTTTGTGTGCGGCCGGTTTGCCCTTCCGCATTCGGACCGAATCGCGCTTGTCCGGCGCAGCTCCTCGACTTTGCCACGATTAAACCCGGCCGCAGCATGATTCACGCTGACTCGACTTACTTCATCGCCCAGGCCCTGGGCTATCGCGCCGACGTCGCTTACTGGATCACGGCCTACAACGAAGTCACGGACTATGGGCAGTACAAGCCCCTGGATCAGTGCGGTAACGAGGCGTCGTCGCAGAACTCAGGACGCAAATACGTCGCAGCGGCTTTTAATGGTTTTCAGCGGACGATGTTGAAAACCGATGGCCCTTTCGATCATTACGTAGTTTCGTTCTCGCCGAACGGGCAGGGGACTGATGTGCACGGCGCGGGCGGGGTGCAGTCGCTTTATCCACTGCACTATCCGCTGCCAGGCTATCCCGCAAGAATTGACGATACTTACCAAAAGACGCTCGCGAACGCACGGCAGTGGGCGATGCGGCCAGGGCCGGAGCCGGGCACGCTCTGCACAGTCGGTCTGACCTCACCGAATGGCAAAGACTGTTTGAGCGGAACGATTACCGGCAACGTCCCGCTAATCATGAAATCCGCCAAAGGCATCCCCTTTAATGTGGCGGCGGGAAAGAAGGTGCTGAACTACGACAAAAATACGAACACCTACGATTACTACGAAGAACTCGCGGCGTATCTCAAAGACAAGCGGAAGACGATCGGTACTCTCTGGAAGGATCCGGCCTCCGATTCAGTTCCCGTGCAGTTGGCGCGCATCGGTCTTTATCTTCATATGCTTCAGGACACGTCGTCACACGCGACCTACTGCGGTGATGATGCACCGACCCCGCCCGGTGGCAGCGACCCCGGCACGTTCATGTTCCTTTCCGATTCTCAGACGAATGTGTTCAAAGTATCGTTCGGTAGCTCGTGCGCGTCGAGTCCACATCTCGCGAGTCACGTTCAGGAAACCGGCACGGGCAGCGATCCCCTACCGCTGCGCGATTATGTCGCGCTCAACAACACCGTCGATGAATTGATCATGTTTGGCAATGAGGTGGCGCTCCGGCATCCCGGCTGGATCGTCAACCGAGAGTTGCTGCCGCCGAACCTGTTTGAGAAGAACCAGCAGGGTTTCACTGCCGGCGATTTGAAGGCAGAGCTCATCGGCACAATCGTGAGCGGCACGCCATTCAGTCGCGCCGAAGTCTACAAGTCAGCGATTATTACCTCGCCGCTGCAACTGGTGGACGCGCTCGAGCGTCTGCATGAGATGAACCGCGCGCTCGGCGTCTTCTCAGAGACGCTGCGTAAACGATCGAAGCATCCGGCGGCCTTCAACGCGCTCGAGCCTATGCCCGGCAATTCTTTCGACTCACAAGATAAGGCAGTTTGCTGGCATTCAAGATAGCCGAGAAAGGCGAACGCACGCGTTTGGATCAAGACTAAACCGAGGCGCGGAGCTTACTGCGTTGGCGACTTCCACTACATCTGAAGAGGCCCCCATCTTGGCCCCAACTCTTGATCTAACGCAGATCGAGTCAGTTACAGCCCAGTCGAATCTATTGTTAACACGTGACTTGTCGAGGTTCTGACGATGGAAGCAAGCACTGCGGACACCGTGTACCTACTCCGTTGCGGGTGATTTACATGCTTAAGGGGGTCTCGAAAAATTCTTAAATTACCTGATGTTGGCGTCGCAGTTGGTCTACTTCAAAGCTGTCGGTTCACACGCATAAGTTCGTTGCGCGTTCATCGAGCCGCAGCGAGTTAAGCTGGAAGCCCTGAATTTATTGGTGCCGAGGGTGGGAGTCGAACCCACACGACCTTGCGGTCAACGGATTTTAAGTCCGTAGCGTCTGCCATTTCGCCACCCCGGCACGTGTTGAAAAATAGCCTGAAAACACTTTGATGTCCAAGGAATGCTACGTTTTCTGACCCGGAGTTCCACGAGACGTTCATCTCCAGTGTCGGAATAAAATTCGTTTGTCAGAAAACCTATTGACTTCTTACCGTTAGTTACAATAGTTTCTGCCTGAATTTGTTAGCAGCTATCTCCCGAATCATCGTTTCCTCGCGTCATCAAAGAGTTCACGGGAAATAGTTTGACGATTTATTGCATATCAAGTAGGCAATCGTAGACTGAGTGGGACGCGCCTGTTGTTTGCGCCCGGCGCGCTCCGACCCTTCCAATTCTTCAGAAGGACCCAGATCATGCCAAAGACGAAAAAACCGAAAACAGCCCAAATAAAAGATCTTGTCGCCGCTCCGGCAACTGCAAAAGCCAAAGATAGTAAACTCGCCGATGTAATCGACATTCCGACTCCGGACACTCGCCCGCTCAAGTGTTACGCCTTCGATCCCAGCCACGGCAAGTTTTTTGGAAACGAGATGACCCTCGCGGTGAAGTATGAAAAGGTGTTGCCTGGCCCAATCGGCAGGCGCATTGCCGTTATCGATTACGATGGCGCGAACAAGAGATTCTATAAACCGGTGGATCTCGATCATCCAAGTCTGCTTATTTCTTCCGGGCTGAACCCCACCGAGTCGAATCCACAGTTTCATCAGCAGATGGTCTATGCGGTAGCCAGTGAAACGATCCAAAACTTTGAAGCAGCACTCGGAAGGCGCATTCGCTGGCGCCTCGATGAACGAGTACCGGACGCCCAGGGGAACTTACCTAAAGGCGCACTTCCGGGTGATATCTATCGTCTGAACCTGTATCCACACGCCATGGTTTCGGCCAACGCCGCGTACTCGCCTGCGGCAAAAGGAATTCTGTTTGGTTATTTCCGCGCGAGCGACGTTGACCCGGGACGCAATCTTCCGGGTCAAACAGTATTCACTTGTTTGTCGCACGACATCATCGTGCATGAAGTGACGCACGCCATTCTCGATGGTATTCGCACCTACTTTTCAGAACGAACGAGTTCCGACGTGGCTGCGTTTCACGAAGCGTTCGCGGATATCGTGGCGCTGTTTCGGCACTTCTCTCATAAGGAAGCATTGCTCGACACGATTCAGAAAACAGGCGGAAAACTTTATCAATATCACCTTGAACCAGATGCCGTGCTGAGCGACGGTAAGGCCTCAATTCAGGCGCAACTACTTGCCGACAATCCCCTAATCGGACTGGCGCAACAGTTCGGCGAAGCCCGGGGTACGGGGAAGGCGCTCCGCTCAGCGCTAAGTGAATTGCCGGATCCAACCAAGATGAAGGATCCGTCTCTCGAACCGCATGAACGCGGTGCGATCCTGGTAGCGGCAATCTTCGACGCGTACTTCACTGTCTATCTGCGTCAGACCGCTGACCTGTTTCGTCTGTTCCTGGCTAGTGGCGGCAACTTAGAGTCGCGTGAAATTACAGGTCCGATGGCCAACCAGTTGGCGCAAGCCGCGAGCAAGACCGCGAACATTCTCTTCAAGATTTGTGTTCGCGCCATCGACTACTGTCCCGCGGTTGACATTACGTTTGGCGACTACCTGCGGGCGTTAATTACTGCCGATCGTGACAATCACCCGGCTGATCCCCTGGGAATACGCGATGCATTGATGCAGGCTTTCCGCTTGCGCGGCGTCCTGCCAGAGGATGCGCAATACTTCTCTGAAGATTCGCTCTGCTGGTCGCCGATGCCGGCGGGAAACTTGCCGGATTTCGAAGGGCTAATTTTTGGAGATCCAAATGGTCTGACGCGAAAAGAGAAAGACCACAATGGCGAACTCTTGCGCAAATATGCGCAGGACAACGCCATCAAGCTCGGTTTTCGTCCAGGTGAATTCATCTCCGTGCCGTCATTCCATCCGGCATTTCGTCTAATGCCCGATGGCAGCATGCGCATCGACATGGTGGTCGAGATGGCCCAGAAGATTATGCTTCCATACGATCCCAAGCGACCGGAATTGGGCGAGTTTCCGATGCGTAGCGGTTCGACTCTGCTGATCACAAAGCCACCCATAAAAGACGGCGTGTATGGAGCAGGTCAACTCCGTTACCTGATTCGAAAACGGTTCGACGGCTGGTACGGTGAACGCCGCCAACGGCGACAACGTGACTTCAATCTGCGTGAGGGACTGCTCGAAGGCAACGATCCAAAACGCTTCGAACTGGACTTCAACATGCTGCATTCGGGGGTGTGATATGGCTGCACAAAAAACAAAAACTAACGTCAAGAAGCGAGCGCGAAAAACTACCAAGTCACCCGCGAAGCGAGCAACCAAAAGGAAGAGCAGTGGCGGCCTTCGGGTACGCATGTACCGGGTTGGCTTTGGAGACTTCTTCCTTGTCATAGTTCCGACATCGGCCGGAGATCAGCACATTCTGATCGACTGCGGAGTTTTCAAGGGGACTTCGGGCACCGGTGACATCGGCTCGATCGTTCGGGCGGTTGAGGATATGTATGAAACGACCAGTGGACATCTGGCATTGGTCATCATGACCCACCGCCATGCCGACCATATCGCCGGCTTCACTAAGGCGAAAGAAAAATTCCAGGAGTTCACGGCCAGCATGGTGTGGATGCCGTACTGGGAACAATTCAACGACCAAGAAAAAGACTCTGCCCACAGCCTGCAAGCCGATATTCACGAGCTGGCCGCAAATCTGGCGCTGCAGTTTCGCGGCAGAAAAGATCCCGACGCCCAGGAAGCACTGGCACAGCTGGCAAATGCTACCGGCATCGAAGACTTTAGTGCGGCGGCAACCGGCAAGAAAAAAGGCGGCAGTAACGCCATCGCGCTCGACTTGCTCAAAAATCATCTCGGATCGGACGGCAAAAACGTCCGGTATTATTCAGCCGGCGACAAGCCTGAACTGCCTCCTGAGTTGAAAGGATTGAAGGCGACGATTCTTGGACCACCGCCAAAAGATGCTCAGGCATTTTTGAGTCTGATGGATCTCAAAAAGGGTGTCGGCCAATATCTCGACTCGATGGTGGAGGAGGGGGACGATTCCAAACCCATTCAACCGTTTCCGAAAGAGTGGAGCGCGGAAGTTCGGAGCTATCCGAAAGTCGATCTAAGAAAGTTTCCGATCGACTACGACAAGTTCATCGAAGATGTGAACAATGCGCAACCAGATATGTTGGTTGCAGCCGCGGCCAAGATCGAGAACTTTCTCAACAACCAGAGTCTGGTCGTCCTGTTTGAATTCGACGGCAAGAAGCTGTTGTTTGCCGGCGATGCGCAGGGCGGAAACTGGGAGTACTGGCTTTATAAGGCGGAGGGGCCGGAGAAGGACCCGACGAAGATCGGCGACATTGCTGAGGCAAGCAAAGATTTGTTACAGACGATCGATTTCTATAAAGTCGGACATCACGGGAGCACGAACGCTACACCTGTCCCGGCAATAGAGGCGGCGGTCGGGCGACCTAAGTCGACTAAGGGTTTTGTGTCGATGTGTTCTACCGAACCTGGTGTGTACGGGAATCCGAAAAAGGAGTCGGAAGTGCCGCGCACTCGTTTGATGGAAGTGATCGGGAAAGGTTCTTGTCTGCTGCGCAGCGACGCCCTTCCAATTACCTTCAAGGATGCTGATACCGAAAAGATAGTTACCGTCAACGCGGCCAAGGGAGTAAAGTTGCCGCGCATCAAGGTCGGGAAGGTTAGTAAGAGCAAACTCTATCTCGAGTATTCATTCTGAGAGGCAAGCGCACACGGCGCCCAGAACTTCACCGATGTAAATCGAAGCTAGCGCACCCAACAGGCGTCCAGTCTCTTCGCGCATACTCTCCGCTAGTGCTAAAATCCTCGCACTGATGAGTACGGCTGAGCCATTGACTGAAGAACAAGAAGTCTTCCTAAAACACATACAGAAGCGCGGTCTCAAGCGCACCGCTCAGCGCGATCTGATACTCGACGTCTTTTTGCGCACGGAAGGCCACGTCTCCGGCGAAGATCTCTATCGCCTGGTGCGTGAACAAGACCCCACCGTGGGCCAGACCACCGTGTATCGCACGCTGCGATTGCTGACAGATTCAGGCCTGGCGCGCGAGGTGAGGTTTGGCGACGGGCGCGCGCATTACGAACATAATTACAAGCATCAGCACCACGATCACATGATCTGTTCAGAGTGTGGAAAGATCATCGAATTCTATTCCCCAGAGCTTGAGGCGATTCAGGATGCAATGGCGGCCAAGCATCGATTCGAACTCACTTCGCATCTCTTGCGAATGATCGGAATTTGCGCAGACTGCCGGAAGGCCGCAGCCAACTCAAAAAAGGCGGCTGCTTCGCGGGTCGCTGCGCGTTGAGATTTTCTTGAACGCTTCTTATCCATTGGGTATCACAACCAACATCATCAAAATGTCGAAGGACCCGTTCCGTCTGTTTACTGTTGCATTCGCGCTCGTCCTGCCCCTGACGATGCTCGGCTGCCCGAGCAAGAGTAATCAACCTGTCAACACGACTACGCCGCCCTCAACCGGCAAGTCCGCTTCGGATTTTGATGGCGATCGCGCGTTGGAACATGTTCGCAAGCAGGTGGAGTTCGGTCCTCGGCCGCCTGGTTCACCGGAGTTGGAAAAGACGCGCGCTTACATGATTGAGCAACTGAAGTCCTACGGCTTGCATGTTACGACCGACGAGTTCAATGCGACCACACCCATCGGTGAGCGGAGAATGGTCAACGTGACTGCCGAGCTGGCCGGCGAATCGAGCGATGTAATCATTCTGGCCAGCCATTACGACACCAAGTACATCAAGGAGTTCAAATTCGTCGGCGCCAACGACGGAGGCGCGTCAACCGGCGCGGTGCTGGAGCTGGCGCGCGTGCTGGCACAAAAGCAAAAGCCGAAATTTACCTACTGGTTTGTTTTCTTTGACGGGGAAGAAGCGATTTGTTTTGACTGGGACGAATGCAGCTATCCAAATCCTGCCGACCCCGGCAAACCGCTGCCTGATAACACCTACGGCAGCCGTCGCTATGTTGCCAAGCTGATCGACCGGAGCGAATTGAAACGCGTTCGCGTGATGATCCTGCTCGACCTGATGGGTTACAAGGATCTGAGAATGGGCCGCGCCGATCTCTGCACGAGATGGCTGAGCGACGTTGTCTGGCAGACCGGAAAACAATTGGGCTACGGTTCCCAGTTCGTGGATACGCACGAGAGCGTGGGCGACGACGATCACGCGCCGTTCTTAAAGGCGGGCGTCGATGCGCTCGATATCATCCAGTTGAGTTCGTACCCCTACTGGCACACCAAGGACGACACGCTTGATAAGGTTTCGGCGAAGAGCTTGAAGATTGTCGGCGATACGATCCTGGTGAGTCTGCCGAAGATTGAGGAACGACTTCAAAGCCGGCCGCGATAGCCGGCGAGGCAGCCGGATTTTTATTGAGGCTTATTGTGAGCTTTGTCGCGCTTGTGAAGTAATGTTAGGCACTTGCGACACGTGACTGCGGCGTGACGGTCAGTAGCGATACCTTCAACTTCAGCGCGATGCGCAGCCTCTTTGTCACGTGGGTTACAAAACACCATTCCATCTTCATTGATTGCGTGCAGGTCGCGCTTCTCTCTCTTGTCCCGGGCATTCGTGATTTAGGCCATCTCTCTTAGTTTCTCTTCGACTGCCGCACCCACTTCACTACACCGAGCAGCCTTTTCCTCTCCAATCAAATCGTAGGTCAGCGTCTTACCTTCACTGAGGACTGCCATCACCGCAGCTTCAACTTGCTGCGCAGCCTTTTGTAAACGTTCGTCATCATGCCGCGTGCCCAGCCATTCCAGCATCATCTGCACTGACATGATCGCCGCCATCGGATTCGCCTTGTCCTTGCCGGCGTGCTTGGGCGCGCTACCGTGAATCGGCTCGAACATCGCGTGCTCGTCGCCGATATTCCCGCCCACCGCAAGACCAAGCCCTCCCGCAGTCGTGGCCCCGTTGTCGCTTACGATGTCGCCGACAAGGTTGGGGCCAACTACCACGTCATACCATTCCGGATTGCGAATCTGCCACTGGCAGAAGGCGTCGACGTAGGCATAGTCGAGTTTGATCTCAGGGAATTCGCGCGCTCCGATCTCGCGAAAGACTTCACGGAAAAAACGGTGCGCGCCAATGATGTTTGATTTGTCCACGCACGTTACTTTGTTCAGCTTGTTGCGGCGGCGTGCGAGATTGAAGGCGTAACGCACTACGCGTTCGGTGGCCGTGCGGGTAATCCTGATCGGCGTTACCCGGCCGTCATCGATTGAATTGGTCTCGCCGGTGTAAGCGTCTTCGGTGTTCTCGCGAATCACTATGTAGTCGACTTTGCCCGGCTCCCAAACCTGTTTCAGCTCGCCATGAATCTTGTGCTTCACTCCGGGATACAACTTGACGGGGCGAACATTGGCATAGAGGCCGAGCTTCTGCCGATTGAGAATCACCTGCGCAAAACCAGCCAATTGCGACTCGGGATAAGGCTTGCCCGGTTTGGTGAAAACGGTCTTGCCGTCTACCTCATGACCGACGGCTCCGAGCAGGACTGCATCCGCGGCTTCGCACTTTTCAAAACTACCTTCAGGCCATTCGATCTCATGCGCGGCGTAGTAATGGCCGCCACAGGGAATCTCTTCGACTTGAAAGTCGATCTTGAATAACGTGCCGGCGGTGTTCAGGACTTTCAGCGCGCAGGATAAGACCTCAGGCCCAATGCCGTCTCCGGGGAGGGCGACGATGTAATAGGATTGCTTTGACATGTTCCTCTTGTCAGTCCACCTAGCGGGTGGGTGAATACATATTGTCGGTACCACCTGCGTCAGCGGGTGGGTAAATACATATTGTCGGTACCACCTGCGTCAGCGGGTGGGTTAGAAAAATATCGACTATAAGCGACTTGGCGAAGAATCGACAAGACAGCATAATGTGGTCACCACTCGCAGCGAGCACGGAACTCAGTTTGAAGAAACCAGCGAAAAAGGTCCCTCGCTCTCGCCCAAAGCTGCCACGTGTCTCTGAAGAAATGAAGCGGATTGCCGCGTTGCTTGAAACTGAGCTGCTTGGGTGGCAGGGTGTTACTGCGCGGCCGATGTTCGGCATGACGGGGCTGTACACGGATCGTCATATTTTCGCGGCGTTACCACACACCCGAGCATTGGGTGCACCCAACAGCATCGCCTTTCGCTTGCCGGGACCCTCCGAACGATTAACTTCCCAGTTGCGCAAGGACAAACGGATTGTCACTGCGACTCCGGGCGACAAATGGAATTCATTCTTGATCGATTCTGAAGAGGATATTCACGATGTGCTGAACTGGCTGTCCATTGCGTATCGTGCGGCACGAAAGAAAGACTGATTCCCAAATGCTCTCTGCTGAAATCATCGCTATCGGGTCCGAACTGCTCGCGCCGGATCGCACTGACACCAACAGCCTTTGGCTCACCGAAAAACTCAATCGCATCGGCATCGACGTTAAGCTCAAGACGATCGTCGGGGATGACGACGCGCGGCTCGAAGAGACAATAAAGGACGCGGCCAAACGGTCGCGCGTGGTTATCACGACCGGCGGTTTGGGACCAACCGAAGATGACATTACGCGCAAGGTCGTAGCGCGCGCGTTGGGCCGTCGACTCTCGCTGAACGAAAGTGTGCTGAACGAAATCCGCGCGCGATTTCAAAGTTTCGGCGTGAGAATGCCCGAACGCAACTCGCGCCAAGCGATGGTAATTGACGGCGCCGAAGTCTTGCCGAATCCGAATGGTACGGCGCCGGGGCTTTATCTCGAACACGAAAAGTGTGCGATTGTTTTGCTGCCGGGCCCGCCACGTGAAATGAAACCGATGTTTGAAAACCACGTGCAGGCGCGGCTCGAGTGCTTGTCGGGCGATATTCGATTTGCACGGCGCGTGCTGCGCGTTTCCGGCATGGGCGAGTCGGCGGTGGATGAAAAGATCGCGCCGATTTACACGCAGTTCGAGAACCCGTTGACGACGATTCTCTTCAACAGCAGTGAGATCGAAATTCACCTGCGCGCGCACGGACGCACGGAAGCTGATGCCGAGGCGCTGCTCGATAATCTTTCGTTGAAGATCGAACAGGCGCTTGGCAATTCCGTCTTTTCTTTTCGCGGCGAGACGATGGAAGAAGTTGTGGGCCGGCGGCTGGCGATTACCGGCTTTACGCTTTCGGTCGCCGAGAGCTGCACCGGAGGCTTGATTGCCCAGCGCCTCACCAATGTGCCGGGCGCTTCAAAGTACTTCATCGAAGGGCTGGTGACCTATTCAAACGAATCCAAAACGCGTTTGCTCGGCGTGGATAAGAAACTAATCAAAGAGTTTGGCGCAGTTAGCCAACAAGTTGCACGCGACATGGCGCGCGGCGTTCGGCATAAGGCTAAGACTGATTTTGGGCTGGCAGTGACTGGCATCGCCGGACCTGACGGAGGCAGTGAAGAGAAGCCGGTCGGGTTGGTTTACATCGCGCTCGCTGACGACGCTCATACCAAACACAAGCGCTTCATTATTCCCGGCGACAGGGAATTGATTCGCTGGCGCGCGTCACAGGCGGCTTTGGATATGTTGAGGCGAAGGTTGATCTGAGAGTTGTGAGAGCAAGGGCTGGGATCGACTCTCAACCCAGCCTGCGAAGCAAACCCCAGGAATTGAATCCCAAATGGTACATGAGCCCGCGGAGCGGGCGAACAGGCCTTCAGCGTGAAAAGTCGCACACCTCGCTCTACCTCTCATCAGCCTGAAAGCGATACAGCCAAATGTTCGTGTGCACGAACGGTGTTTGACTGTGAAAGACAGGTGTGAAATGAGAAGTGCCATACCCGTACTCGAGTTCGGGAAACAGCCACGCGGGCGTCAAATCGAACCGCGGGATGAAGACTAAATAAATTACATTCTTCTCGTTCAAGTATCTTAGAAACGCCTCCCGATCTTTTGGCGCATCCGCGGACGTCACAAACCTGTCTGCCGGAATCCCCGACATCACCGTTACCGTTCCTTCATCGCAAAAGATCCGCGTATCTGACTTCGTATCAAAGTGGGTCTGAAGATATTCGGCCGCAGCACGCTGCGCTGAGATCTGATTGAGAGCACCCACTGCGCCAACCAGCTGAATACTCGCTCCGAGGACGCAAACGACAATTATTGAAATAAGAAGTTTACGTGCGGCGCGACCTTTCTGATGGGCGAACTTCAAGTACGCCCACGCGAGTACGGGAATACCGATACTGAAAAGAATCAGGCCATAACGTGGAAACATGATTGGTTGCTGATGAGTTATGTACGCCACCACCAGCAGCGCGAAGAACGCGAAAAAGAAAATAACAGGAGCCAGGACTGTTTGACCCTGATCTTCTACACCGCTGCGCCAGAGCATCTTTCTTAAGACAATCCAGCCGGCAATTAGCGCGGCCACCAGCACGGCGATGTCGATCGAGTTAATAAAGATCGCGCTGTCTTTCAGCACACCATAAAACGAAAAGCTGGCCAGCGCCGGATTCTGGACCAAAAGCCAGTCGTGATATTCCTGGCGCACTTTGAAACAGGCGAGCCAGTCGCCGGCCGCCTTCCAGGAGACATAGAACCAGAACAGTGGCGGAACCAACATCACCAGAACGCCGGGAATTGAAACGTGGCGCTCACGCAAGAACTGAATCAACGGGATAAGCGCGATGAACATCCAGCTCTCGACCCGCGTCAGGCCGGCCAAAGCCGCAAAAATCGCGGCCACTAACCATCTCTTCTTCAAAACACAATAAAGACTTGCCATCACAAAAAAGGCGTGAGGCACATCAGTCAACGCCGAAGAGGACGTGAGAACATGAAGCGGACTTAAGGCAATCAACAGAAATGCCAACAGGGCTGCGGTGCGATGCCCAGTTAGCTGATCCGTGATCGCGTAAACAAAGAGACACACACCCACTCCAAAGACCGCGGAGACTATTTTCCCGCTGTAGAAGCCATTGCCTACAAAGACGTTAAGAACTGCAGCTAAGAACTGATACAAGGGAAGCCAGAACCCGTAGAAGTCGGTAATCGCGAAGGTTCCGGTCCTGAGCTTGACGCTCATCGCGCCAATATCACGGATGTAGACGTATGCGTCGCCGAAGGTGTTGGGCAGCAGAAAAGCCGACAGGAGCCGGGGTATTCCGGCGATTAGAACAAGTATGGCCCAGCGATTCAATGGTCGGCTCATCGGCTGGTTGAGAATATCAGAAACTTATCAACGCGCAGCCATGCCTTCCTTGTCCCAATAACGCCCGGCTTGTTATAGTCAGTTTTCGCAAATCAATAAATGACAGCGGCCACGGAAGAGAAAGTACTGGCGAGTAATCGTGCAGCGTTTCATAACTATCACATCTCGACAAAGTACGAGGCGGGCGCAGCACTGACCGGCACCGAAGTGAAGAGCGTGCTGGCAGGCCGCATTCAACTAAAAGACTCTTACGTCAGTGTTAAGGAGGGTGAGGCGTGGCTTTTCAATGCGCACATCTCGCCCTACTCGCATGGCAATCGCGCGAATCATGATCCCCTGCGGACGCGAAAACTGCTTCTACACAAGCGCGAGATTGAGAAACTCGACCAGGCCGCGTCGGCCCAGGGCATGACGCTGGTAATCACCCGCGTGTATTTGAGGACGCGAAAGATTAAGTTCGAAGTCGGCGTAGCAAAAGGAAAAAAACTTTACGACAAGCGGGAAACTGAATTGCGGCGCATTGTCGATCGCGAGACAAGAGCGCAATTGAAACAACGAAACCGATAATAGCGAAAGGTTACAAATGGACGTACGAGGAAGTTCACAGGCCCTTACCAAAGTAGATGCCGAAGCACTGGCTGTTCCTGTATTCAAAGACGAGAAACCGGACAACGAGTTTTTGAAAGGCCTCGATAAGGCTGTAGGCGGACTTATTAGCTCAGTGATAAAGACGGAAGAATTTGCGGCCAAAGAAGGCGAGACTGCCTATTTCCATGCACCCGGGGGCGGACTGAAAGCGCGTCGCCTGCTTTTGATCGGGTGTGGCGAGCGCAAGGACTACAAGGCACGCCAGGTCTCACAGATGGCCGGATCCGCGGCGCGCTTTCTGCGCAGCAAAAACGCGAAAACGATTGCCATAGCACCACGCTTTGAGGAGGACGCGGAAAAAGCAGCTCAACACGTAATCGCGGGCGCGATCATGGGATTGTTCGAGCCGGACAAATACCGCACTAAAGAAAAAGAGGAGCGCGAAATCCGACGATTTGAAGTGGTGATCGACGGCGCCGACAAAGGGGCGCTGCAACGAGGCGTGGATCGCGGACGCATTATCGGTGAATCAGTGAACTTCACGCGTGACCTGGCGAACGAGCCCGGCGGCTTTATGACCCCGACAATTCTGGCCCAGAAGGCGAAAGATGTTTCAAAAGAATTTGGCCTGACCTTTGACGCGTTGGATAAGAAGCAGATGGAAAAGCTGGGCATGGGCTCGCTGCTCGGCGTCGCCGCCGGCTCAGACGAACCGCCGAAGCTGATCGTGATGAAGTACACGCCTTCGCGCAAGCAAAAATCCAACGAACTGCTCGCGCTGGTGGGAAAGGGAATTACCTTCGATTCGGGCGGCATCTCGCTAAAACCCGGCGAGAATATGGAGTTGATGAAGTACGACATGACGGGCGCGGCCACGGTAATCGGCACGATGCGCGCGATCGCGCAACTGAAGCCATCGATCCCGGTTTTGGGTGTGGCCCCTTGTTCTGAAAATCTCCCTTCGGGTAAGGCGACCAAACCAGGCGATGTGTTGCGGGCCATGACTGGAAAGACAATCGAGGTCATCAACACGGACGCCGAAGGCAGACTGGTGCTGGCCGACGCGATCGCGTATGCAAAAAAGCTGGGCGCCACGCGTGTGATCGACATGGCGACGCTGACCGGCGCCGTCTCAATCGCACTCGGCGATGTCAACACAGCGATCCTGGGAACCGATCAGGACTTGATTGATGCCGTAATTAGTGCGGGAAGGGAAGTAGGTGAAAAGTTCTGG
>DATENS010000013.1:0-10397 GCA_035274925.1 Pyrinomonadaceae bacterium
GCCGTTTCGCCTGGTCAAACACGGGCGCCGGTGGAGTAATGCGAAAGACGGGCGGCTCAGCGGCACGGGCCGGCGCTACAGAGTTAATCGCCGTCGACCCGGCAATCGCCAGCGCGAGCACGGCAACGGTCAGAACAGCAAATGGGGAACGTGACTTTCTTCTCTTCATTATCATTCCTGTAACCTCTTAATTTCTTCAGCAACCTTGGCAGGTCAAAGTAGATCAGGGATTCGGGCGGCGCCGATTGGGCCGGCGGCCCGCCGGAAAGACCCGGGTGCGGCCGTCGGGAAATGTGACGACACGCGTTCCATCGGGACGCGTTTCAACTCTGGTACCGTTCGGAAAAGTCTGCACTTGATCTCGAGCGGGGAATTGTCTCTCCGGCCGATCTCGCGGCGGATCGATTGCCGGCGGTTCCGGCAGGCTCGGCGGCCGGTCGGGCGTGCGATTCCCTTCATGTGAGATGTTGGGCGTTGGTTTCGGTTGCGGCGCCGTCTCGGGCGGCTTCGCGCGCTCGGTCTTCGCACTTTCAGCTTTCGGTTGGCTTGTCGTGACTGTTTGTTCTGTGCTCTGGGGCGAAACGTTCGGGACTGGCGTCGCTTCAGCAACAGGAGGCGCCGGACTCTGGGTGGTCGGAACTTCCGACGACTTGGATTTCAGCGCATTGCGAATCAAAACCGCGGTCCCGATTCCGGCGAGCACCAGCACCGCTGCGCCTGCAATTAACCAAGTTCGCGATCTGCTTTGCGCTGGTCGAGGTCGAACCAGTGTCGCCGTTTCAGGGGCGTCCGAAGCCGGTCGAACTTTGGTAGCGTCATCAACCACCAGGGTGTGCGCCTCATTTCCAACTGCGTTGGTGGGCACGCCGCCCATGTGGGTTCCCGCCACAGGAGCGACAGTGTTGGCTTTTGTCGCGACGCCCCCGGATGTGAGTACGGTGGCAGCGTCTCCGGCCGGTTGTGTCGCGGCAATTCGAATCGGCTCTCGCATCTCTTCGGCCGACGCATACCGGTCGTCGCGTTTCTGCGACATTGCTTTCTCAAGCACGGAAGCAAATGCCGGGCTCACCTGGGCTGAGACGGTATCAGCGGACGCCAACGGATCGGGCAAACCATTCACGATTGCAGACGCGCGGCTAAGCGCGTCGGGCGGCTTCACGTTCGTCACCAAGTGATACAACGTGGCCGCGAGGGCGTAAAGATCGCTGCGCGGATCTGTTCCTAGTCCCTGCACCTGCTCCAACGGTGCATAGTTGGGCGTGTAGCCAAAGATGCTGGCCGACGTCGTCACTACGGACATTTGCCCGCCCGATCCCTTTGCCAGTCCAAAGTCGAGCAGAACAATCTGGCCGCGAGCAGTAAGCTTCAGATTCTGCGGCTTGATGTCACGATGAATTATCTGCGGATCCTGAGTATGCAGGTAGTCTAAAGCGTCGCAGAGCTGATCAGCCCAGCGCAATACGTCAGCCTGAGGAAATGGACTGTTGCGACGCGCCTGCATTTCGAACAAGTCTTCACCGGGAATGAATTGCATCACCAAAAACTGGCCGTCGCCTTCATTGAAATGATCGCTTACGCGCGGGAGCGCCTGATGATGCAAACGCGCGAGCAAACGTGCTTCGCGCTCAAACTGCTTTCTCAGTCTTTCGTCGGTAAACAGCGTCTCTTTGAGGGCGACCACCGTGTCCAATCGCTGATCCACCGCTTCATAGACGGCGCCCATCCCGCCTTGACCAAGCTGTCTAACGATCCGATAGCGTCCCTGTAAGATTGTTTCCGGTGAAAGCATTTTTTCTATGAATTACGCTAATTCGCTGAGGAGTTTATCATTCCCGCATTGCCAGGCCAACATGATCGCCTAAATACATTCGCGCAGGCGAAGCCCGCGTTTTCTTTGACGTACCACCGAGGGATTTGGTCTTTTGCGACGCGGCATTTTCAGCGTATGCTAATCCGCACGTGAGCGAACCCATCCAATTCGACGAGGACGCCGACGTCATCGATGTCGGACCTCGCCGTCGATCACGCGGTCGCTGGCTCTGGCTGCTGGTAATCGCCGTCGTAGTGCTCCTTTTCCTTAGCTCGCGCCTGTTATCAATCTACGTTTCGGCATTGTGGTTTGGCTCGCTTGGCTATGCCTCCGTCTATTGGTACATGTTCAAGCTGAAGATCGAGCTGTTTCTGATCTTCTTCGTGCTCACCGCCTTGATCCTGCGGATTGCCTTCTGGGTGATCGATCGCGCCTTCGCGTCTTTTGCCATCGCGCCGCGCACAGTCCTGATTAATCAACAACCGGTGCAAATCTCGCCCGGACGTTTTCTTCGCCCGCTCGCCTGGATTGTTTCGATCCTCGTGGGACTCGTTTTCGGTTTCAGCATGCGGGAAACGTGGCGTGAATTCGCGCTATATTTTCACCAGCCCGGCACGACGATTTCTGATCCCATCTTTAACAAGCCGCTAAGTTTTTATCTTTTCACTCTGCCGGTTTATGACGCGATCAGCAGTTGGCTCTTTTACCTGGCGATCATCATTCTCGTCGCGAGCGTCGCGTATGCGGCGCTGGCAGCCTCGCAGGAAGCGGCCATAGGGACTACTAAGAGCAACGCGCGCCGGACAAGCATTACCGTGATCTCCTGCGCGCTCGCGGCCTGCCTTTTGATCATCGCCTGGAACGTGCTGCTATCGCGGTATCCATATCTTTGGGCGGACCATCAGACGTTTTCCGGCGTTACTTTCATGGAAGCGAACTATCTGCTTCCCGGGCTACGGTGGGTCGCCGTCGCATTAGTAATAGCCGCGGTCCTGGCGCTCATTAACGCATTCACTTTGCGTCGGATACGCGTGCTAGCCGCCGGCTTGGCACTCCCGATCGTGGTCTACGTAATCGCGGGAATGCTGGTGCCGGCCTATGTAACAAACTTCGTCGTTAAGCCAAACGAGTTGGGCCGCGAAACGCCTTACATCGAACACAATATCGCCTGGACACGCAGCGCTTTCGGCCTCGATAAGATCGAACAAAGAAACTTCGAAGCCGAAACATCCGTCGAGTCTTTCGGGCTTCAGGACAACCGCGCCACACTCGAAAACATTCGCCTCTGGGACTGGCGCGCGTTGCAGGACACCCTCAAGCAGATGCAGGCAATTCGCATCTATTACGATTTCCCCGACGTCGATGTCGATCGTTATCAAACCGGCGGGCAGGCGCGGCAGGTTATGGTTGCCGCACGCGAGCTGGACGATTCAAAGTTGCCGGAGGCCTCCAAAAACTGGATCAACCAGCGGCTTATTTACACCCATGGCTACGGTGTCACGATGAACACCGCAAACGAATTCACCGCCGAGGGGCGGCCGCGATTCATTTTGTCGAACATGCCCATGGAATCAACGGTGCCGGAAATTACAATTAAGCGGCCACAGATTTATTTTGGGCAGGAAACAAACAGCGACGTTTACGTTAAGACGAAACAAAAAGAGTTCGACTTTCCCCAGGGCGAGTCTGACACTTACACGAGCTATGAAGGCACGGGCGGAATTCCCGTCGGCACCGGCCTGCGGCGGCTGTTACTCGCCTGGGCGGTGGGCGATCTTTCGAAGCTTCCTTTTTCTGATGACGTGACGCCGGATAGCCGCCTGTTGATTCACCGAAACATTCGCGAGATCGTAAACGGCATTGCGCCATTCCTGGTTTATGACCGCGACCCATACATCGTCGCCGGTAATGACGGCAAGCTCCACTGGATCATAGACGCGTACACTGAGTCGTCGAATTATCCCTATTCGCGCCATCAACAGGTTGGAAACGATCGAGTCAACTACATCCGCAACAGCGTCAAGGTGGTGATTGACGCTTATGACGGAACCACCAGCTTCTTTGTTTTCGATCAGGAAGATCCGCTGCTCGCAGCGTACCGGTCCACCTTTCCCGCGCTGTTTCGTGATGCTTCGCAAATGCCGGCTGACTTGCGGTCTCACGTCCGTTATCCGGAAACACTGCTGCGGGTCCAGGGCGAGGTTTTCGGTCTCTATCATACGCAGAGCGCGCGCGTCTTTTTTCAAAGAGAAGACGCATGGAACGTTGCGCAGCAGGTTGGCCTCGATGATCAGAACAAGAAACAGGTGCAGAGTATCGAACCGTATTATGTGCTCATGCAGCTACCGGGCGAACAGGTGCGCAACGAGTTTGTGCTCATCCTTCCCTTCACCCCGGCAAACCGCAACAACATGATTGGTTGGATGGCCGGACGTTCGGACGGCGAGAATTACGGCAAGCTTCTTTCCTATAACTTCCCCAAGTCCCGTTTGATTGACGGCCCGTTGCAGATCGAGGCTCGAATCGATCAAAATGCTCAGCTTTCCGCGCAATTCTCGCTCTGGAACCAGCAGGGGTCGCGCGTGCTGCGGGGCCATTTGCTGGTGATTCCCATTGGCAAGTCGCTGCTTTACGTAGAACCGATTTACCTGAAAGCCGAAAGTAGTCCCATGCCGGAGCTGCGGCTCGTGGTCCTGGCTACTCAGGAACGGCTTGGCTTTGGCCAGTCATTCAGCGAAGCCATGTCGAGCTTGTTTGGCGAGACGGCCGCGAAGCCCGCCGAAGAAAAGCCTCAAGACAAACCGACAAGCGAAGCGCAACC
Source organism: Pyrinomonadaceae bacterium (assembly GCA_035274925.1). Classification (GTDB taxonomy): domain Bacteria; phylum Acidobacteriota; class Blastocatellia; order Pyrinomonadales; family Pyrinomonadaceae; genus UBA11740. The sequence goes on from DATENS010000013.1 coordinate 4,632, forward strand.
TAAACCTTCGCCCACACCGCCACCGGCGCGAGAGACAACTCAGCAACTAATCAACCGGGCGATTCAGGAGTTTGATGAGTATCAGAGGCTGACCGCGGCAGGAAGACTGGCTGAGGCCGGCAAGAAACTTGAAGATCACAAACGCACGCTCGAAGAATTACGTCGCAGCACCAAACCCTAGTCACGCGGCAATCACTTAATCTTCTCCTGAAGCTCGCGCGCTTCCTTCACAGCATCGTTATATTCCGGTTCATATCCGGGCGAGGGTGTAATCGACAACAAGACTTCGATCTGTTTACGCGCATCTTCCTTTCTGTGCGCATCGGCGTAAGCCTGCGCCAGGCGCAGTCGCATCAAACCGTTGTTGGGGCCGACCTTAATTCCCTTTTCCAGATACTCGATCGCTTTACTCAAATCGCCACCCAGGATTCGCGGCGCCTTCATATACGTTTGACCAAGCGCCATGTACGCGCTGGCGCCTTCGTAAGCGTGATCAAGTTTTAGTACTGTTTCCATCTCGCGCTTGATGTCTTCGATGTCCGAGAGTCCTGCGAGAGTACTGATCTCAGCGTTCCCGCCATAGTTCGCCCCCAACCAAAAATGGCCCTCGGGCCGGTTGTCATTGAACTTGATTGCGAGTTTCCCGGCCTCGGTCCCGTCGTAAAACGCCTTCTCTTTAAGCGCCGCATCGGAACTGTGTGCTCCGACGTAATAGTTGAACTTTGCCAACCTCCAGGCGACTTCATAGTCGGACGGATTGGCAGCCGTCGCCTGACGTAGGATGATTAGGCCCTGACGCACCTTCACCACGTCCGCTCGCTGAGCATAAAGCTGGTCCGCCTCGGCAATTAGCTCTCCCACTGAACGATCAGAAGGAGCGACAGCCTGCTCAGGCGCCGCTTTTCGGCATCCTGAGAACATTACTGCGACCGCAATCGCCGCAGCCAAAATGTATGTTTTCGGGCCTTTTCTCTGAAAATAGCTTGACGGAAGGGTCATATTGTCTAGTGCGTGCATACAGTCGATTTTTACCTTTCCGGTTTTGACGGCGATCAGGTATATTGTCGGCACAGCAAACCCAGCAACAAGTCGGAGGCACCGTGGCAGCGGCGGCATTTTACGATCTCGAGGGGACACTCGTCAGTACTAACCTGGTTCATACGCTCGGGTTCTATGCGAGAAACCAATCCGATCTGCTTCGCAGTGTTAAGAAGAGCGCAGCGACCCTCCTCAGCATCCCCATGTTCGCGGTGACCGACCAGTATAGCCGAAAAGTCTTTAACGACCTTTTCTTCAAGCGGTACAAAGGCGAGTCTGAAGATCGGATGCGCTTCTTTGCCAACGACCTTTTTGAAAAGGTCCTCAAGCCGGCCGTCTTCCCGGGCACATTTGAGCTGATCGAAAAATCGCGCAGCCTGGGTCTGCGCCAGGTCGTGGTCACGGGAGCGCTGGATGTTTCCGTAACGCCATTGATGGAGTATCTCGGGATTGATGACTATGTGGCCAATCGGCTGGAGTTTGTGAACGGTGTGGCGACCGGCCGGTTGTTGCCGCCTGTCCTGGCGTCAGCCACTAAAGCTTCGTGGATTAGGACATTTGCCGAGCGCGAAGGGATCAACCTAAGCGACTCTTTCGCGTACTCGGACAGTATGAGCGATCTGCCGATGCTTTCGATCGTGGGACATCCGGCCGTAGTGAATCCGGATTTTCGTTTGCGGCAGACAGCTCTTCATCATGATTGGCCGATTCTGAATTTGAAATAGGTCAATGAGATCGTTAGCCAAGCTGCTTTTACTAGCCACCGCCTTCTTGACGGCATTGTCGTCTTTGTCGTGCACCAACCGCAAAGACGAGCCGCCTTCGAAGACCCAACTGGAAACGATGCGCAAGGCGATTGCCGAATACGATTTACGAATGAACCAGGAGAGGTTCGATGAAATTTGGGAATCGATTACAGGGCTAAAAGGCGAGAAAGAAGCCTATTCAAATTATCTGCGGGGGATCCACCAAAAATACGGAGCCGTCCTGAACAGCGCTCCAATCCGAGCAATTACAAAACCAGCGCGTGATGATGATCGAGACATTTATATCGAATGTTGGTCTGAGACGCAGGCCGAAAGAGGGCATTACGTCGACAACTTCACCTGGCATCTGGTCGGAGATCAACTACTGCTGGTTAACCATCAACTACTCGAATATGACCCGAAGGGGAACCTTTACATGACCCTGACCCTTAAAAATGGTCTCGGACCGAACGACTACCAGGTAAGCAAGATAACGTTAGCCACACCCAAGAGAAACGTTGAATAGGACTATTATGGCTCTCCAACTTCGACGCAAGACGCACGAATCCATTGTCTACATCGACAGCGACAGCGCTCCGCGCATCATGCCTTCAGGGGAAGATTTTATTCTTGAAGACATTCCCGTGGGCACGCGGGTCCTTTATCCGAACCCGCCGTTAAAGGGGCTGCCCAACCGCGAAGCCGCCATTCGCTATGCGCTGAATCATCCACTTGACTGCGATCCGTTGTTTGCGCAGCTCGAGCCGGGGATGAAAGTGACCATCGCCGTCGATGACATCAGCTTGCCGCTGCCACCGATGGCCACGCCCGACATTCGCCAGACTATGCTCGAGATAGTGGTGGACATGCTGGCCGGCCACGGTGTAGACGACGTGCACATCATCATCGCCAATTCCCTGCACCGCAAAATGACGGCGTGGGAAATGAAGCGCATGTCCGGCCAAAGAATTTTCGATGCGTTCTATCCCGACCGTTATTACAACCACGACGCCGAATGGAAAGAAGGCCTGATCAAGCTTGGCGAGACCCGTCACAAAGAGCCTTTGGTCCTCAATCGCCGCTGTGCCGAGAGCGATCTGCTGATCTACTGCAATATCAACTTCGTGCCGATGGATGGCGGGCACAAGTCAGTCGCCGTCGGTCTTTGTGACTACGAATCGTTGCGCGCCCACCACGAGCCGCAAACGATTCGCGAGTCAGACAGCTACATGGATCCGGCCCGTTCAGAACTCGCTAATAAATGCGTCCGGCTTGGCAAGATTGTCGATAAAGAGCTCAACGTCTTTCACATCGAAACCGCTATCAACAATCGCATGTACAAAGGCGACATGGATTTTCTTACCAAGAACGAAGACGACTTTACCGCCATCGACCGTATGAAATTCGAAGCCATGCGCTATACGATGAGCAAAATGCCGCGCACCGCGCGGCGCAAGCTTTTGCACTCGCGGCCTTCGCAATACGAGATGACCGCCTGCTATGCGGGCAAGACGGAACCGGTGCACGCCAAAATTATCGAAAAGGGTTTTCAACAGTACGCGATTCCGGTTCGTGGTCAATGCGACATTCTGATTACCGGAATACCGGACATTTCGCCCTACAACGTTTACTCGATCCTGAATCCGCTCCTGGTCCAGGTCATGGGGCTCGGCTATCACTTCAATTTTTATCGAAACAAACCTCTGCTGAAAAAGGGCGGCGTGCTGATTATTCATCATCCGTGTTACGACCAGTTCGACCACAACCATCACCCCAGTTACATCGAATTCTTTAACCGGCTGCTGCCGGAGTCGCGCGATGCTTTTTATCTGCGCGAGAAATACGAGCGCGAATTCGCCAACAACCCCAGCTATGTCGAGATGTATCGCCGCGGCAACGCCTATCACGGCGCGCACCCGTTCTTTATGTGGTACTGGGGCGAGAACGGCCGGCAACACGTCGGCAAAGTGATCGCGGCCGGAGCTGAGAATGCGCACGTGCCGGCGATGCTGGGCTGGGATCGAGCCGACAACCTGACTGAGGCGATTGCCATGGCCCGTAATTACGTGGGGAATTCAGCCGAAATCACGATGCTTCATCAACCGATGATTGGTATCGCTGACATGGAATAGTTACAAGACGGGTTCTTGTGACTTTTGAGACCGCGGGAATTAATGATTAGCGATTCTGCAAAACCGATCATCAGCCGTGCTGCCGCATTTGGCGGCACGCTGCTCCTGTCTTTCGCGGTGTTGAGTTTTCTGCCTGGCGCGCGAGCAAGACGGCAAAACCATTTTGCGCGGGCCGCGGCGGAAGGCAGCCTCAGTCGCATGCGCCTCTTGCACATGGCCGGCGCCAATGTGAACTCGCGCGGAAATTGCTGCGCGCCGCTTTTTCTCGCGGCCGGTGAGGGCCGGCTCGAGGCCGTACGCTATTTGTTGGATCTGGGCGCCGACGTTAATGCCCGCGAGCAGCACGGACGGACGGCAGTGACCGAAGCCGCCTTTTATGGAAACGCTTCGGTGATCAAGGAACTGGCGCTGCGTGGCGCGGACGTGAACGTGATCTCTGATCAAGGCACGGCGCTCGACATCGCACTCGAATCAAAGAATGCAGCCACGATTGAGGTATTGAAACATTATGGCGCAGTGCGAGCTTGTGAAATTCGCAGATCCTGTTGATGGGTTACCAAAATGACTACCAAGCTTTCACCAACCGAAATTCTTAATGACCGAAAGATTTTTATCATCGGCGCCACCGGATTTGTCGGCAAGGTGACCCTGAGCATGCTGCTGCATCGCTTTCCGAATATCGGAAAGGTGTATGTGACGGTGCGCGCGCGTTCACAGGAAGAATCCGAAGCCCGCTTCTGGAACAACGTCTTGACCGCGCCGCCCTTCAATCCTCTGCGCGAGCGTTATGGCGCGGCGCTGGACGGATTCATTCGCGACAAAGTGGCGATCGTCGGCGGAGACATCGCGGAAGACAATCTCGGTTTCACCGAAGAAGAAGCCGAACGAGTAGCCGGCGACATCGACGTGGTGATTAACTCAGCCGGAAATGTGACCTTCAATCCGACGCTGGAGAGCGCCCTGCGCACAAACGTGGTCGGTACTCGGAATGTGATCGCCTTTGCCAAACGAATGAAGCGGCCATGTCTGGTCCACATCTCGACCTGCTTCGTCGCGGGCAACCGGCCCGGCTCAGTCTGGGAAAGCGAAGAGGTGGTCGGTTATTTCCCGCGCAAGGATGACTTGCCGGGCGTTACTTTCTCAGTCGAAGAAGAAATACGTGATTGCGCGAAGATGTCAGAGCGCGCTCGTGAAGAAGCAAAAGACGCGATGATGGCGGCGTACTTCCGCGAGCAGGCCCGCAAACGGCTGAATGAAGAAATGCGCGACAGCGACGATCCGGACGCGCTCGGGTTGGCCGTAGCGCGCGAACGCAAGGTCTGGATTCGCAATCGCCTGACTGAACTCGGCATGCAGCGGGCCGACTTCTGGGGATGGCCGAACATCTACACGTACACCAAGTCGTTGGGCGAGCAAATGGTGGCCGCCGAAACCGGCATGGTCCGCAGTATCGTGCGGCCGAGCATCGTAGAATCCGCGAAGGACTATCCCTTTCCTGGTTGGAACGAAGGCTTTACCACCACCGCGCCAATTGTCTTTATGACCTTTAAAGGACAACGGCAGATTCCCGCCAACAAGAAATTGATTCTCGACATTACTCCGGTGGATCAGGTCTCAGCGGTGATGCTCGCGGTGGCCGCGCAAGCGTGCATCGAACAACCGGCCCTGGTCCATCAAGCCGCCACCGGCGATGCGAACCCCAACAACATGGAGCGGATCATTGGGTTGGTCGGTTTGTTCCGCCGGCAGGAAGAGTTGAAAAAAGATTCCGGGTTACGGCTGTTCCGCGAAATCTCAGCGCGCTTCGAGCCCTTTCCGGTATCACCAGAACGATTCGAGTCCGCTTCTCT
>DATENS010000014.1:0-12676 GCA_035274925.1 Pyrinomonadaceae bacterium
CCAGGCGCCTTCGCAACATGTGCAGCACCCACGAGCCTTTCTCGTAATTGTTCTCGTTGAGTAGTTTCATCAGGTCGAGAGTTTGCGCGTCATGAATCGGAGCGTTGCGTTTCTTCTCGTACTTAAAATAACTCTGGGCCGCATCGCGCATGTAATCGCGAAACACCGCCTCGCCCTCGTAACGCTCCAGGAAGAGGCCGGCAAAATAAGTGGCAAAGCCTTCACTGAGCCAAAGATCCGCCCACGTCTTTTCAGTCACCGAATCACCGAACCACTGATGCGCAATCTCGTGCGCCACCAGGCGCTCAATGCGCGACGGGATCCCGAATCGCGTGCTCATCTTCTCGTTGGCGCGCAGGTCAAAAAGATTATTGGTGAAGACGATCGCGCTCGAATTCTCCATGCCGCCAAAGCGGGTGGCGCTAACAATTAAGGCGAGTTTGTCGTAGGGGTAAGGCGCGACTTTTTCGCTGAAGAACTCCAGCACCTCATCCGCTGAAGAAAAGCCCTGCGCCGCATAGCTACTGTCTTTCTTCGGCACATAAAAAGACAACGGGGTTACGGTGCGAACATTTGCGTCGATCTTGGCTCCTTCGTTAACAGCCATCACCATGCAGTACGCGGGGATGGCCTTTGGTTCTTCGTACTTCCAGGTGGACGTTGTCCCGCCATTCGACGTCATCGAGACAAACTTTCCGTTCGCCACTGCAATCTCTCGAGATGGCGCGACGATCGTGAACGAGATGGCCGCCTTGGCCGATGGATGATCGAGGCAGGGAATCCAGTGATGGACTCGATTGGGCCAGTTGTCGCCGGTGACAGAAGGCTTTCCATCGCGATCAATCGCAAAGATCAAGCCATCTTTCGGCCGGCCGTGATAGGTGACTGTGATTTTGAGCTGCTCTCCATTTCCGGCGACTTGAGGCAGGAGAACGTTCAGCTTATCAACCGAGCGCTGGTATTGAGCCGGCGCGTCCGATACAGACACTGAGTCGATCGGCATGTCGCCGAAATCGAGATCAATCTTGTTCGTGCGCACCAAAACCTTAAGCGTAATTTCCGTTCGCGCGGATGAGATTTCGCTTAATTGGTCGTTGAACGAAACCGAGACGTCATAGCGCAGCGGCTGCCAGGTGTCGACGATGCGCTCGCGGCGCTGGGCCTGTACCCAAGTCGCGCAGATAAGAAAGCCGACCGCGAGGAGTAGAAGCCGCCGGTTCAGTCTGATTGTCATGATACGAAGGCCGGTCTTGCCGACAGACAGTCATCGAATGCCGAGCATTAACAAGGCTGAACGATCCGAAACCTTGCCACCGGCTTCAATCCACTCACGCTGCATGCGCTGTTCTTCGACGCTCACGGGACGATTACCCAGCCGCGCGGCCGGCGTGCGTTCAAAGGCGCGATTCGTCAGGGCCATGTGCGCTTTGCGAATGTGAAGCGATTCCGGCGTGGTCAGCGCCAGTTCGGCAGAGTCGGGATCGGGGAAAAATTCTTCGTAGGCCATCAAATGCCAAACGAGGCCGCTGCTGGTTTCCTCAACCGCGATCACGCGCAACAACCCGAAGCCGCTCTCAAGTTGGAAAATCAGATCGTCGCCCGGAGCGAACTGTGCATCCATGTCGAAAAAATCCTCGCGGCGTCAGCTTAGCATAACTCGTTTAGTCAAAAGGCAATTGCAAATGACCAGGTACACTTCTAAAATCCACGACCATTGAAGCAGTTCGATTCAACGAAGAACTATTACGAAGTCCTGGGCGCTTCCCGGAATTCGTCGCGGCGTGAGATTGAAAGTCTGTACCGGCGCCTGGCGCACCAGCGTCATCCCGATCGCGGTGGCACCGAAGAAGAGATGAAGGCATTGAACGAAGCGTATGGCGTCTTGCATGACGATGCCGCGCGCCGCGAGTATGACGCGCAAAGAACGACGACTCGGCCCGCCGGTTCAGCAATCAAATCAGCACCTGCGGCGAAGGATGTTGGTGCTTCCGGCCAGTCATTGAGCGCCCTGCTGTGCTTACTGCTCGGGCTCGTCCTGTTGCTGCTGGTGCGCTTCAATGGTCTTTGGTTTCTTTGGCCGCTCGCGATTCTGGCGTTCGGTGTCATGCTGTTCGGAGTGCTCATGGCCCATTCAGCGCTGACTCTGGCGCGCAATTCGCTGCGCGGGTCTCATCCGGCGCGCCGCTTTCGGGCGGCTCAGGAACTAATGTTCTGGGGTGTCGTCGGCGCCGGCGGTTATGGCGTCTATCTGGTTTTGACTGCGATTTGAATTTGAGAAGATGGTAACGGGACTCGATCTACTATTTCTGGAGGTTAACAATCTCGAGGACTCGCTCGCTTTTTATCACGAGCATCTCGGCTTCGAAATCGAGTCGCACAATCCGGATAATGAACCGCCCATAGCCACCGTGCGCGCCGGCGCTTTGAAAATCAATCTCGTGCAACAACTCGAGACGATGCTCAAGCGGTGCCGCGGCGTTCACTTCGTGCTTGGCGTCGAGAATGTCGATAATCTCTTTGCGCGTTTGACTGCAGCTGACATCAACATCACTGGGCCAAGGGACGAAGGTTGGGGTGGCCGGTTCGTAAGCCTGACGGATCCGGACGGTTACCGGCTGTTTTTTGTTACGTGGAATTCGAATTCCGACTAGTGTTATGACGAGGAGAGCCAAAATGAACTTTCAACACGTCGAAAATCTTCTCATCCGATTCCGTGGTCAGGATGTGAATATCAAGACGATGTCGGGCGGTGTTTACGAAGGGAAAATCACCGATGTCACCAACGATTATGTCACGCTCAAAGTAAAGACTGGCGAGACTGAAACCGATCAAGTGATTGTAATGTTGCACAGCATTGAGTCGATCCTGCCCCGGGACAGCACTTAGATTGATCAGCCAGTGATTGTGCGATTTCTGAGGACTTTTCGTGTGTAAAAAAAAGTTCAAAAAAACTCAATCTGTGGGTTGCCAACAGGTTGAGAGTTGTGCATAATCATCGCGCGCCCGCCTCCCCGGTGGGCGAAGTGGTCGCGTGGGGTGAGGACACGTGGCCTTAGGGTGGGGCTTGTGGGAGGGCCCCGCCCGCTTTTCTTTTCAGGCCTCGAATAATCAGGAAAAATTGAACCCTCGTGTTGACTTTGGCGTGAAGTGGCTTAACATAACGCTCGGAATTAAGCCCCCGGGCCGGTTATCACAGGACAATGAAGCAGCAGGCCACCATCGGGTGAGCAATCGCCACAGTTGGCGCTTTTAGGAAGTAGCACGCTGTGGCATTTTTGCGCTCGGTTATTCGAAGACACGCCGCTGCGGTTAGGGAAGAATGGCCTCATTAAAGCGTCTGCTGGTCGGTAGCCCGATTAGAACAGCGCGCTTAGCACACGAGCGACTTACCAAGAAAACTGCGCTGGCGATTTTCGCGTCGGACGCCCTCTCTTCCACAGCTTACGCCACCGAACAAATCTTGCTTGTGCTTGCAGCCGCGTACCTCTTTGGGCAGGGGCAGGCATTCACGCGAGTTGTGCCCATCTCGATCGCGATCAGCATTCTGCTGGTCATCGTCGCGACCAGTTACCGTCAGACGATCCATGCCTATCCTTCCGGCGGCGGCGCCTTCATCGTTGCCAAAGAAAACCTCGGGACGATTCCGGGTTTGATCGCCGGCGCGTCACTGCTGGTTGATTATGTGCTCACGGTTTCGGTGTCGGTAGCGGCAGGTGTGGAAGCGATCACGTCAGCCGCCCTCGGAACACGTTTCGCCGGTTTGAATAATCATCGGGTACTGGTGTGTTTGTTTTTCATCTTCTTCATTACGATTGCCAACCTGCGCGGCGTCCGCGAGGCCGGTGCGCTGTTCGCGGCCCCGAGCTACGCTTTCATTTTTAGTTTCTTGTGCCTGATTGGATATGGCTTCATTCGGTTTTACCTGAATCCGGAACTCGCCGGGGTCAATAACGATACCGATCTAAAAATTGCCGAGGGATATCACCCCGAACCATTACACCTGTTTCTATTGCTGGGCGCATTCGCTAACGGCTGCGCAGCCTTAACCGGAATTGAGGCGATATCCAACGGCGTGCAAGCCTTTAAGCAGCCCGAATCGAAGAATGCATCAACGACTTTGGCCTGGATGGCGTTTCTCTTAATCGTAATGTTCGTGGGCGCCAGCCTTCTGGCGAACGCTTTCAACATTCATCCCAGCCAGCACGAGACCGTGATATCAAGAATTGCGCGCGTAGTTTTCACTGGTCCCGTCGGCTGGTTTTACTACGTAGTACAGGCGACCACGGCGGCCATATTGATTTTGGCAGCGAATACTTCTTTCGCTGGATTTCCGCGGCTGGCATCGTTGCTGGCCAAGGACCGCTTTCTGCCACGGCAGCTCGCCAGCCTCGGAGACCGCTTGGTCTTCTCAAATGGCGTCATCCTGCTGGCAGCGTTTTCCGGCCTGCTGGTCTGGGCTTTTCGCGGTGACACCAGCCGGCTGATACCACTCTATGCCGTGGGCGTTTTTCTTTCTTTCACGCTTTCCCAGTTGGGAATGATTGTTCACTGGTGGCGTGAAGGAAAGGCTTTGCAGGCAATGCGCGCGGGCGCGATTGCGGCGCAAACACAATCGCAGGAACAACTCGGCAAGCTTCAAGAGAGCGGACAGTTCAAAAACAATCTGACCGGCAAGCTCGATGCGCGCCGGCTGGTAAAGCCTGATCTCCCAAAGACCCTGGCTGAGGTGGAGTTACTCGAGAAGAAATCTCACTGGCGAAAGTCTTTGATCATTAATGGAATTGGCGCTCTTTCAACCGGCGTGGTGTTGTTTGTCTTCATCGTCACAAAATTTATTCACGGCGCCTGGTTAGTCGTTCTCCTCATTCCATTGATGGTGCTTTTGTTTAAGCGCATTCACAGTCATTACGTCGAAGTCGCCAAGCAGCTTTCGACCGAAGGTCTGGGCCAATTGCGGCCGATTCATCACGAAGTCATCGTGCCGATATCGGGAATTCATCGGGGCGTGATCGCTGCGCTCGAATATGCAAAATCGATCGCGCCGCACCACGTCACCGCAGTTTACGTCAATCTTGATGACGAAGCGGCGCGCAAACTCCGCGAGAAATGGCAGCAGTGGGGTTCGGGAGTGAACCTGGTGGTAGTGGCATCGCCTTATCGATCACTGGCCAGGCCGCTACTGAACTATGTCGATCGAGTGAAAAAGACCAAGCAGGGTGTGGTCACTATCGTGTTGCCCGAATTCGTGCCAGCCAAATGGTGGCAGAATCTTCTTCACAATCAGAACACTTTGTTTTTGAAAGGTGCGCTGTTGTTTAAGAGGGGAATTGTAGTGACTAACGTGCCCTATCATCTCGAGCACTAAGGAAGCGAAGTGGGAACCCTGCTAAGCCGAAGCGCCCAACGTCCGCGCCGCGAGAAAGCAGGAGCGGCAGTACACGGGCCGGCCCTGTGACGGGTAGAACGGCACGGTGGTTTGCTGACCGCATTGAGCACAGGTCACCGTTACTTCGATGCGTTGCCTGACGCCCGACATGTGGGCGGCAGAGATGGCCGCCAGGCGATCATTCTTGGCCTGCTTGCAGGTCTTGCACCGCTTCGGTTCGTTTTTGAGGCCCTTGTCGTGAAAAAAGACCTGCTCGCCCACGGTCCAGACAAACTGTTCACCGCAATCTACGCACTTGATACCTCGATCTTGAAAGTCGCCGTTTTGGTAAGGCGCGGCTGCGAGCACTTCGCTGTCAGACATCTCGTCTCCTCCACATAAGTGGTCGGGGTCCCAGGCAACAGGCAGGAGCACAGTTGCCACCACTAGTTTGACTGACGAGGAGGCCGAGGAAGAATTAAATTGAATGCCGGTTTGCTGTCTAAACTAGGTAAGCACTCAAGGTGACGGCCACAGCGCGTGCAACTTATAACTAAGGCGCATGTGTGTCAAGCGTTTTTCGTTCGATCACGAAGGCAAATTTGCTTTCGGATCCGCGTCGTCAGTTGATAGCATTGGATTCAAACGAGATGAAGATCTTAGTAATAGGATCGGGAGGCCGTGAGCACGCGTTGGTTTGGGCTTTGAAGCAGAACTCAGCCCGGCCGATCGAGTTGTTTTGCGCGCCCGGGAACGCCGGTATAGCGGAACTGGCTGAATGCCTTTCCATTAGCGTAACCGACACGAAAGCGCTTATTGATTTCTGCGAGCGTGAACGCATAGATCTGACGATGGTGGGACCGGAAGTTCCCTTGGCTGCAGGCATCGTCGACGACTTTGAAGCACGCGGGCTGCGAATTGTGGGACCGGGAAGAGAAGCGGCGCGCCTGGAGGCGAGCAAGGCATTCGCCAAAGACTTCATGGGCCGTCATCGAATTCCCACCGCGCGGTTTCGCATCGCGTCTTCTTCTGACGAAGCCATGAGCATCTTGGCGAGTGGTGAATTCGGCGATGAGAACTCGCCGGTCGTGATCAAAGCAGATGGGCTCGCGGCCGGCAAAGGAGTCGTGGTGGCCGCTTCGCGCGCTGAAGCTCAGCACGCGGTTAACGATTTGTTCAGTGGTTCCGACCCGGCATCGCAGATTGTGATCGAGGAAACACTGTTGGGGCGGGAAGCGTCACTGCTCGTGTTTTCCGACGGACGGAATTTCCGTTTGATGCCCGCGGCGCGCGATCACAAACGCATCGGGGAAAACGACACCGGCCCAAACACAGGCGGCATGGGCACGATTACTGATGCGCGCGTGCTCGATGCCGCCACGCTCGATCAGGTCGTCAAAGAGATTGTTGAGCCGACCTTGCAGGCGGCTCGCGACGAAGGCTTTCCATTCCGCGGCGTGCTGTTTATCGGATTGATGCTGACGGCTGACGGTCCCAGTGTCCTTGAATACAACGTGCGTTTTGGCGACCCGGAGACCCAGGCCATTCTGGTCCGGCTCAAGAGTGATTTGGTGGAAGTATTCGAGGCTATCTGCGATCAGCGGCTGGATGAGATTGATGTGAAATGGGCGAGTGACGCTTCGACGTGCGTAGTCCTGGCAGCGCCCGGTTACCCGGGCAAGGTAAGCACCGGCTCGGTTATCGAGGGACTGGGGCGCGCCACACAGCATGAAAACGTTCAACTATTTCACGCCGCCACGGCCCGCGATGCAAACGGCGCCTGGGTAACGGCAGGCGGGCGCGTGCTGGGGGTAACCGCCACCGGTCCTGACCTTGAGACGGCGCTCAAACGGGCATACGCCGCGGTTGCCGAAATCCAATGGGAAGGCATGCAATACCGCCGTGATATTGGCCGCCCCGCCGTTCCTGGCGCAGCCGCGACCGGGTAAGGTCGGCCCCTGCGGTCTGCCTACTGCTTACTGCCTTCTGTTCTCTGCTATACTCACCGCGAAAATCGGTTGAAAATGCAACCGTTCACGCGCCGGTAACGTACAAATCGGATGGCGCGGAGCTTCGGAGGATGGCTGGTGCGGCTACTCCGATCGGCTAATTGACTCGCTGGAGGATTAGAAAATGGGACTGTGGACCCGAATGAAACGTTCAATGCGTGCCCTGTTTGGCGGCTTCGTCGAAGCCACCGAAGACCCGGAGCGGATTCTGCAACAGACCATCCGCGATATGCGGGATCGCATTCCCGATCTGAACAACTCAGTCGCCCAGGTAATGGCGACCGAAAAGCTTCTGGCCAAGAATAAGGAACGGTTAGAGGCGCAGGTCGTCGATCTCGATTCAAAGATCAAAGCCTCGATCAAGATGAATCGTGACGATATCGCCACGGCCTACATCGGACAGCTCCAGCAGGCACAGGTCGATTTGCAGAAGACCGGCCATCAACTTGAGCACGCGTCGCTGGCTTCAAAGCAGGCGCTGAAGGCCCGCGACAACTACATGCTGCAAATGCAGCGGCGCACGGCCGAGGCAATGCAGCTCATCAATCAATCCAAGCAGGCCAAACTTCAGGAGCAGTTGGCGCAAACCATGGCGTCATTCCAGCTCGGCGACGATGCATCGACGTTTGACGAGATGCGCGACAAGATCGACCGCCGCGCGGCTGCTGCCGAGGCAAGAATGCAACTGGGTTCGGCTTCGGTTGATACCCAGATGCAGGAGATCGAGCGCGAAGCCATGGACATGCAGCTGCAGGACAAACTCTCGGCTTACAAGCGTGAGATGGGGTTGCTGCCTGCGGGTTCGGCCGAAAGCGGCGCCCCTCAGGCGTTGCCGGCGCAAGGTGAAACGACTCCGCGATCCTGATGTCTGACTGAGCATCAAAGTGTTGCGAACAAATCCAGAAATGCGGTCGTACCAAAGATGGAGTTGCCCAAAATCGACCTTCGATACCTGAAAGAGGCTTTTAAGGAGCCCCTGAACTTCTGGGGTATGGCCGGGTTTGCCGTCGCATCGGCTTTCTTTTGGGATTTAACTCCGCTCCTGATGGGCCTCGGCGCTGAGGCCGTTTACCTGACCGTCGTGCCCGCCAGTCCTTTCTATCGCCGCTATATCGAACGTCGCGAGCGGGAGCGTCAGCACAAGCTGCGCGACGCCCAGCGCGAAGCCGTAATCAAAGGTTTCGATCCGCGCGAGCGCGAAGCCGTCGAATACCTGCGCTGGATGAAAAACCAGATCTATTCGAACTACCGGAAGTTCACCAACAGCAAAGAGATTCCCGGCAACTTGATGATGCTCGACCGCTACTGGGAAGACTTTGTCGATTTCCTCGACGTTTATCGCCGCCGCAAACATCACCTCCGTTCAATTAATCGACAGGCGGTCCAGAATCAACTAAAACAGTCCGAGCATGCGATTCAAAACGCCCTGGATGATCGCCAGAAGCGCATTCAGCAGGCCAACGCGGAAATCCTGAAACGGCGTATTGCCGCCTTTAACGATCTGGATCGATCCGTGCGCCTGGTTGAAGGCCAGTTGCAATCGATCGAGAACTTTTTCGGATTGATGAACGACCAGGTGGTGACGCTGCCGACTCCGGAACGTGTCTCTGCCATGCGCTTTGAAGAGCTGAGCGATTCGATCGCCATGACCCGCCAAATGCTGGAAGAGACTGCCGATACCTTCGGCATGCTCGACAGTCAACATCGCGAATTGGACATGCTGCTTTCCAGCGGCACTAAATAGTACCGGCAGACTTGCCAGAGTGCCGCCTTGCCGGCAGCCTGTCTTACACCGCCTGGGCCAGCTTAACGGTATGATTCCTCGTCACTTAGCCCCTAAGGTAATGCCTCAAGAAATACACTCTATCGTGTTGAAAAAAAAGATCACCACAACATATTGACATCGTGTTAACTCAGGAGTATAGTGCGTCCTGCTTTGGTTGAGACGGCTGGCGGCGGCGGCAGGAGGGTTCCTAACCCATCTCCGCAAGGTTCGTAGTGACTTCGCAACACCGACCGTAGTACCTGCAAAAAACTAAGATTTTTAAGCGGCGATCATGAATCGTCGATGGCATTTTATTCCCCGATCTGAGCCCTCGCGTGCGGTTCCCCGCGCGAGAAAGGTAAACTAAAATGAATACGGCGAGTGGTGCTGCGAAAATGACTCAGGCATCTCAAGACGAAATCCTCCAATCAGCAGTTTCCGTCCGCAAAGGTATTACGCCGCTGGGTCGTAACGCGCGCAAAGTAGTGGCCAAGCGCTATTCGCTGAAAGACGCCAAGGGAAACTCCCTCGAAGAGTGGAACGACATCGTGGCCCGGGTCGTGGCCCACGTTTCCGTCGCCGAAACCGATCCCGAACAACGAGACCTCTTTTTCAATGCCATGACCGACATCATGCAGGCGCGTGAGTTTGTGCCCAACACGCCGTGCCTGGTGAATGCCGGCAAGCCGAACGGCCAGTTGGCGGCCTGTTTTGTGCTCGATGTGCCTGATTCGATCGCCGGCATCATGAAGACCGCCACCGACGCGGCAATTATTCATCAGACCGGCGGCGGCACCGGCTTCACTTTTGAGAAGCTGCGCCCGAGCGGCTCGATGGTCAGCTCGACGCATGGCGTGGCCAGCGGCCCGGTCTCGTTCATGAACATCTTCAATACGACCACCGACACGGTGAAGCAGGGCGGCGTCCGGCGCGGCGCGAACATGGGCATGATGCGCGTCACGCATCCGGATGTTCTGCGTTTTATTCACGCGAAGAACGATCAGCACTCGCTCACCAACTTCAATATCTCAGTCAACGTCACTGACAAGTTTTTGGAAGCAGTCGACCGCAACGAATGGTATCAACTCGAATTCGGCGGCGAGCTCTGGAACGATCCGGTTTTTGATCCAGTCACTGGCCGCAACTATGTAGTCTATCGCCGGCCAGATGGCTCGACTGTGACTTTCCGCGACAAGGAAGCGTTCGAGACGGCTGATCTCTCGGATGCTTTGATTGAAGAGCCGCCCGCTCCCGGCATGGTTTACGCGCCGGACATCTGGAACCGGATTATTGCCAGCGCCCATCGCTATGCCGAACCAGGCATTGCCTTCATTGACGAAGTCAATCGTCACAATCACATGATGAATTCGATGGGGCCGATTATGGCGAGCAATCCTTGCGGTGAGCAGTTCCTGCACTTCGCCAACTCGTGCAACCTCGGCTCAATTGATGTGAACAAGTTTTATGATCGCGAAAAGCGGGTGGACTGGGACCGTCTGGCCGAAGTCACGCATTGGACGACCCGTTTTCTCGACAACGTGATCGACACGTGCGCCTGGCCGCTGCCGGAAATCAATGACGTGGTAAAGCGCACCCGCCCCGTCGGCCTCGGCATCATGGGCTTTGCCGATCTTTGCCTGAATCTGAAGATCACCTACGGCTCGCCCGCCTCAATCGATCTCATGGATGAAGTCATGGGCTTTATTCGCCGCGAGGCGTGGACCGAGTCTTTGCGTCTCGGCGCCGAACGCGGTGTGTTCCCTGAGCTCGAAGGCAATCGTGACGCTTACGCGAATTTTCTCTACAACGAAATTGGTATCTCTCGTGAAGTTCCGCTCACCCCGCGCAATTATGAAGTAACGACGATAGCCCCCACGGGCACGATCTCCCTGGTCGCAGAAACGTCGTCGGGCGTTGAACCCAACTTCTCATGGGCGTACGTGCGAAAGGACACTCTCGGCACGCGCACGTACGTTCACACTCTGGCCGCGCAAGCGCTCGGCATCGACGTCGATCAAACCGATCAGGCTTCAATCGACGCCGCCGCCAGCTACGTGGTCGAGCACGAACACGAACTTCCCAGCTATTTCATTTCGGCGATGTCCATCGGCGCTGAGCAGCACGTCCACGTGCTCGCCTCGGCACAGCGCAACGTCGACAACAGCGTCTCAAAGACCTGCAACGGCGCCGTAAACGACACGCTGGAGTCGGTCGATCATCTCTATCGATTAGCACGGCAGCTCGGCTGCAAGGCCGTCAGTTACTATCGCGATGGCTCGCGCGAAAACCAGGTGCTGACTTCGATGAAGACTGAAGCGAAACAGGAAACACCCACGGTGGTGACTACCACGACGATTGTTGCGCCGGCTTTAGAAGAGCAGGTGGCTCCGCACACTGAATCCGAAAACGAAGCGTCGGCGCGGCGTTTAGCGGAAGCGGAAGCGAACGCTCGCCGACAGGGAGCGATCAGGCTTGAGCGGCCGCGCGAGCTGACTGGCGCGACCTGGCGCATTCCGTTTGACGGCCAGAATCTGTACGTGACCGTCAATCACGACAACGAAATGATTCAGGAAGTCTTTGCCACCGGCCCGATCAGCGGCGGCGTAGGCATGCTGGCTTCCAAGATGCTCCGCGGCGGATTCGACGCCGCCGAGGTCGCCTACAGCTTGAACAAAGTGACGGGCACACACGCCGTTTGGTTCAACGAACGGCTGCTGACTTCACCTGAACAGGCCGTCGCCGAATGCATCATGATCACGAACCGTCGGTTGAAGGGCCATCCCGATTCCGCTCGGGCTCTCGGCAAACAGCAACCCGCTCCGACGAATCAAGTCACCGGCGCCATCATGTCTACGATGATCGGTAAATGCCCCGAATGCTCAGGCCAACTGGAGCACGCCAGTGGATGTGATTTCTGCCGGGATTGTGGGTTTAGCAAGTGTAAGTAGCGCGGCGCGGGCGTCCTCGCCGGCAATGTAGCGCGCAGCGCGATGAGGTCAGTACCACCTGCGTAAGCGGGTGGGTAACGCAAAGTGGTTTTTCCGCGCGCAGTAATTCCGTCTAATTCTCTCGCCCGCTAAAGCGGGCTCAAACCTTGATGAGAATCGCTAACCCAGCCCTGAAGGGCTGGGCTATTTTCATTTCGTCCGCTGATGCGGACGAGGAATCACGCATCAAAAGCTCTTTATCGTGGGCGGTGGCTCTGGTATCCTCATGACCATGAGTTCCAACCTCGATCAACTGACAGCCGATGCGATGAAACTCCCGGTTAGAGACCGCGTGCAACTTGCGCAGCGCTTAGTTGAAACACTCGATGAAGAAGTCGAGGAAAACACTGAAGCGTTGTGGTTTGCTGAAGCTGAGCGACGACTTGAAGAACTTCGCAGCGGAAAAGTTCAAGGCATCGATGCTGAGGAAGCATTTCGAACTGCGCGTGAAGCTCTCAAGCGATGAGGGTCATTTTCATCCAGCTGGGGCGGCTTGACGCCGCTTTTTCCTAGCCGTCAGATCGAAAGCGGTGACAAGTCACCGCACTCC
>DATENS010000015.1:0-9350 GCA_035274925.1 Pyrinomonadaceae bacterium
CCATGACATGGAAGACGTGCGGAAATGCTTCGCAGACTTTGTGAATAAAGTGCCGTTCTACGGCGCCGCCGTTCTTTGTCTCGACGATCCGCATGTCCAGGCTGTGATTCCGAAAGTCGAGCGCCGCCGTCTCACCTACGGGATGAGCGCCCAGGCCGATATCTCCGCGCACGACATCAGCTACGACCACTCATTTGGATCCAGCTTTTCAGTTTTGCGGGGCGTGGACGTGTTGGGGAAAGTGACGCTGCGCGTTCCGGGTAAACACAACGTTTACAACTCGCTGGCGGCGATCTCGGTCGGGCTGGAACTTGATGTTCCATTCGACACCATCGCCCATGCGCTGTCTGATTTCAGTGGCGCCGATCGCCGGTTTCAATTCAAAGGCGACGAGGCCGGGGTGACCGTGGTCGATGACTATGGACATCATCCGACGGAAGTAAAAGCGACGCTGGCGGCGGCGCGAATTGGCGCGCCGAATCGTCGCATCGTGGTGTTGTTTCAGCCGCACCGCTACTCGCGCACAAACGATTTGATGGATGAGTTTGCCAGCGCTTTCAATAACGCCGACGTACTGTTCGTCACCGACATTTACGCGGCCAGTGAGCCGCCCATCGATGGCGTTAATGCGGAAGTGCTCACCGGCAGAATCAAAAGTTATGGTCACAAGAACGCCGAGTACATTGGTCCGGTCGAGAGTGCGCCGGCTGTCCTGCGCGACAGCGTTCGGGAAGGCGACCTGGTAATCACCCTCGGCGCCGGATCCGTCAATCGCGTTGGCGACCAGTTGCTGGCGCTCTTGCGCGGCGAAGCGCCGGCCAAGCAGGGTTAGAACGTAAATGGTTGAGACTGAAGATAAGAAGCCGGTTGACGTAATCGCTCGCGACAGGGCCGTCGAGGAGATTGCGTCGCGCCTGAAGGTCGATGCGGAAAAAGGACGCAAGTTCGCCGAGCTAACCAGTCTGCGAGTAGGCGGCGCAATTGACTGGGTCCTTTCGCCTGAAACTGAAGACAAGGCGGCGGCACTTATTCATGAATTCGAAGAGCGGGGAATTGCATGGCGGCCCCTGGGCTCAGGCAGCAACGTGTTGGCAGACGACGGTGAGCATCATTACGTGATCGTAAGCCTGAAAGATCTGAAGAGCGAGCCAGTCTTTGACGGCAATCGCGTCTCAGTGAGCGCA
Source organism: Pyrinomonadaceae bacterium (assembly GCA_035274925.1). Taxonomy (GTDB): domain Bacteria; phylum Acidobacteriota; class Blastocatellia; order Pyrinomonadales; family Pyrinomonadaceae; genus UBA11740. The sequence continues at coordinate 1,185 of DATENS010000015.1, forward strand.
GGATATTCCTTGCCACGGCTTTGCGTTGATGTGGGGCGAAAAAGTTTGTCCGGAATTGAAGGCTTAAACGGAATACCCGGCACTGTCGGCGGCGCCTTGTGGATGAATGCCGGCGCATATGGCCAGGAGATTGGAACTGTCGTCGAGTCGGTGCGCGTAGCCCGTGATGGTCGCGTCGTCTCGATTCCGGGAAGTGAAGTGACGTGGAATTACCGCCACACTTCGTTTCGCGAAGGCGAGCTGCTGCTCGGCACAACTTTGGTCCTGCATCCCGACGATCCGGACAAAATTCGAGATCGCATGGAGAAGGCCAAGAGCCAGCGCATGCAGACTCAGCCTCATGGAGCGCGCTCAGCCGGGTGTTTTTTCAAGAACGCGCCGTCGAGCCCCGTCGGTACGGGAAAGATGATCGACAACCTGGGCATGAAGGGCACGCGTCGCGGCGGCGCGCTGGTTTCTGAGAAACACGCGAATTTCATTGTCACTGAAGGTGAAGAGGCCAAAGCGGCCGACGCACTCGCCCTGGCTGAAGAGATTCGCGAGCGTGTAAAACGAGAACACGGGATTGACCTTGAATACGAAGTCGAGTTGTGGAGCTCGAAGTAGCCTTTTGGAGTGCGGCGACTAGTCGCCTTGAGCGCTGACAGGTCAGCGCACTCCAAAGGAGGAAACAAACTTTATGAGAGAACAAGTAATTGCATCGCGTCCCCGGCGTGCGGCCGGCCCGGCAAAAGGCTTTGTTCAAAGGCCCGTTCGTCGCGACGGCAGTACCGTCGAAGCTCGATCGTTTTCTCTCGGCAAGATCTTCAGCTATGTGCCGACTGCTCTGAAAGTTGTGCTTGCCGTGTTGACGCTGATCACTATGTTTGTGGGATATCGCGTGGCGTCTTCCGCCTCGATGTTTCAGGTGCGCAATGTCGAGGTAGTCGGGACCGCACGAACATCATCCGAAGAAATCGAAGGACTAGTACGCCGCGCGGCATCTCGCACCGGTGTCTGGCGCGCCGACCTCTCCACCATCAGTGCTGAGCTTGGCCGTTTGCCCGGCGTGCGGCGGGCCGTTGTTACGCGTGTGCTTCCGGATCGCCTTCGCGTGCGGGTCATCGAACGCGTGCCGGTGGCGGTGGTCCGTAATGCGGCCGGTCACTTCGTCTGGGTTGACGAAGACGGAGTGGTGCTCGGTGAAATGAAGGCGAGCGATCAGATGCCGCCGTTCTTTATTCGCGGATGGAACGAAGACGGCACCACGGAAGCCGGAAAAGAGAATGTTGAGCGGGTGCAAAAATATCTGGAAGCGGTGCGCGAATGGCAGGCTATCGGCCTGGCAGAGCGCGTCAGCGAGATCAATCTGATCGACGTGCATGACGTGCGCGCGCAATTGGCCGACAAGGATTCAGATATTGAAGTGAGACTCGGCGGACAGGATCTCGGCCGGCGTCTGAAGACGGCTTTGGACGTGCTTGACGAGTACAAGCAGACGCCGCGTGGCGCGCTTATTACGTACGTGGACTTACAGGGCGACCGGGTGGTGTTGGGATTCAGTTCGGGCGGTAAGGTTTCTGCCGGTCCTGAGGATGTCGCAGCAACTTCTAATCAAGCCAGTCAACTTACGGCTGAGCCCGAGACTCAGGCCGACACGCCGAAGCGGAACACGTCGACCAGTGTGAAGCCAACAGAAGACAAAAAGCCGCGCGCCGGCGCGACACGAGACGACAAGAAACCGAGGGAGCCTCAAAGACGCGTGCGTTAACCGAAAGACCGAAGACATCCCCATGGCAAAACGATCAAATCACACCGTAGGCCTCGACATCGGCACCAGCAAGGTGACTTGTGTGGTCGCAACTCCGGGCGACGAAGGCATGCTGGCCATCGCCGGCACGGGCGAATCCGAAGCGCGCGGTTTGCGCAAAGGCGTGATTGTGAATCCCGAAGCGGCCGTCGAAGCGATCAGGCGCGCGGTCGAAGAAGCGGAACGGATGAGCGGTGTGCAGGCGGAAGAAGTGACGATCAATCTTGCCGGTTCGCACATTATGGGCTTCAACGGTCAGGCCATCGTGGCCGTCGCCAGCCGCGATCGCGAGATCACTGCCGACGACGTGCGCCGCGCCATCGACTCAGCCTGCGCAGTCCAGCTTCCCGCGGGCCGCGAGATCGTCGATCGCCTTCCCCAGGAATTTATCGTCGACGATCAGGACGGCATCAACGATCCCATCGGCATGACCGGCGCGCGTTTGGCCGTCAAAGTCCATATCGTCACCAGCCCGGTCACGGCGCGTCAGAACGCAATTAACGCGGTAAATCGCGCGGGTTTGATTGTGGCGGACATGATTCTCGAGCAACTGGCCGCGGCAGAGGCGAGTTTGTCTGAAGATGACAAGGAATACGGAGCGGCGCTCGTGGATATCGGCGCCGAAACCACCGGTTTGTGTGTGTATCAGCGCGGCGCCGTCCAGCACACAGCGGTCTTTCCTCTCGGTGGTTCGCACTTTACCAACGACATCGCCTTCGGCTTGCGCACACCGATTCCTGAAGCGGAAAGAATCAAGCGCACATTCGGCTGTGCTTCGAGCGCCTCGCTCAGTGATGCTTCGCGCGGCGAGATGGTCGAGGTGCCGTCGGTCGGCGGGCGCGCGGCGCGCCAGCTTTCGCGACAGATCCTCTGCGACATTCTGCAACCGCGTGCCGAAGAAGTATTGATGCACGTGGCCGATGAAATAAAAGATTCAGGATGGAGCCGCCAGTTATCGAGCGGCGTCGTGCTCACGGGCGGCGGCGCATTGCTCGATGGCATAGTGGAAATCGCCGAACAAGTATTCGACGCGCCGGTGCGAATCGGTTATCCCGAACGCGATCGGTTTGTCGGATTGGTGGAAGACATACAAAGTCCGGCGTGGGCTGCGGCCGCAGGTCTCGCGCTGGTCTCGCAACGCGCGCATGCGATCGAGCAGCGCACGGTCGCGACGAAGCGTGGCGGCTCAGGCCGTCTCACTCACTTTGTTTCCAAATTTCGTGATCGATTTAGTAGTAGTATTTTTTGACCAAGTGTTGTATGCTGGCGCGCCGGTGGCACAAGATATTGTCCGCAATATGTAGATGCCTGTGGTTCAGCCAACACAAAATAGAAGAAGGAAGGCCTGGAAGCCTTCCCGTTTTGGAAGAGAGGAAAAACCAATGACACCTGCAGTAAGCGGACCCGGCAAAAGCATAAATATTTTCATTGATGACGAGCCACCGATCACCGGCGCTCGCATTAAAGTCATCGGCGTCGGGGGCGGTGGCGGCAACGCAGTTAATCGCATGATCGATGCCGGCATCGAGGGCATCGAGTTCGTCGTTGCCAACACTGATCTGCAGGCGCTGAAGCGTTCGCACGCGCCGGTGAAGATTCAGCTGGGCGGGCGCTTGACCAAAGGTCTCGGCGCCGGAGCCGATCCGGAAGTTGGCCGCCAGGCTGCTCTCGAAGATACCGACAAGATTATCGAGGTGCTCGAAGGCTCCGATATGGTTTTTGTGACCACGGGCCTCGGGGGAGGCACCGGAACCGGAGGAGCTCCGATTGTGGCTTCTTTGGCCACGGAATTGGGGGCTTTGACGGTAGCCGTGGTGACAAAGCCGTTTCTTTTTGAAGGCCGCCGGCGTTTGCAACAGGCGGAACAGGGCCTGAACGAGCTGCACGAATCGGTCGACACCGTGATCACTATTCCCAATGAGCGGCTCTTTGGCGCGGTGCCTCAGGGCGCCTCGTTTGCCCAGGCATTTCAGGCTGCGGACGATGTGCTGCGGCAGGCAGTGCAGGGAATTAGCGACCTGATCACCGTGCCGGGATTCATCAATCTCGACTTTGCCGACGTGCGCACGATTATGCAGGGCATGGGCATGGCGCTGATGGGGACCGGTCACGCGCGCGGCGAGAATCGCGCGATCGAAGCAACGCAGGAGGCGATCTCTTCGCCGTTGCTTGAAGAGGCTTCGATCAAGGGCGCCAAAGGCGTGCTGATTAACATCACGGGCGGTCCGGACCTGACGCTCTTCGAAGTGAACGAGGCGGCGACCATTGTCCGGCAGGAAGCCGATGAAGACGCCAACATTATTTTTGGACATGTGATCGACGAGTCAATGGCAGACGCCATGAAGATCACGGTGATTGCGACCGGCTTTCAGCGCGAACCGATGACAGCGTCGATGGGCGCCGGCGCGACCATGCCGGTGACTACGCCGCCGCGATACGCGCCGGCTGCCGATGAACCGACACGACCTCAAACCAATCCAAGACGTACTGAAGACCTGGACGTTCCGACGTTCATCAGAAAGAAAGCAGACTGACGAACAGGCAACTTTTCCCGCTCGCTTTCCCCCGAAAGAGTCTTTAGTAGAAGTTTTGCGTTTTCCCTCGCGGTCGTGTAGCATGTCGCACAATCCCTGAACGATATTCCGTACGGGTCAATGCGCATATCTCCTCGGAAGGTCGCAGCCTGCGATCAGCGGCTCAGGCCTGACCACGTATAGACTACGGGAAACGCATTTATTCCGAAGCGTCTTCGACGTTTCTTTTTCTTATTCTCTTTGGAGGCAAATCGTGAATCGCAAACTTATCAGAACCACGCTGGCTGATGTAAAAGCCAGACGCGACGTTGCGCCCCAGCATAATCGGATGAACGAACAGGGACAGCGTCCGGCCGGGATGCCGCAGCAACGGCCGCCCCAGCCATCATCAATTCAGGTGCGCAAGCGCCAGCCGCCGCCGACGGAAACCCACGCGGAAATCTATTACTACAAAAAGCAAATTGACGCGCACACGCCAATGGTCCTCGTGCTTCAGGACGGCGAAGAAATCGAAGGAACGATCGAATGGTACGATCGCGGCGCATTGAAGATTAACCGGCGGTCCGGTCCGAACCTTTTGATTTTGAAGCGAAACATCAAATATATGTTCAAGGCCGACGAACGCGTTTCGAAGGTCGAAGACGAGTCAGAAGAAGCCTTGCCTCAGGCTTTTGAAAACTAATAAACATCAGGACTCAACTTCCCCCCTAGTTTTAGGTTAATGACCAATCCGCTGGATTCATTTGGCAAATCCCGGCCTCGCATCGGTATTACCATGGGAGATCCGGCGGGCATCGGTCCGGAAGTCGTTCTTAAGGCGGTCGCCGAAGAGGAAGTACAAAGCATCTGCAGGCCGATTATTATCGGCAACGCCCAGGTCCTCACTCACAATGCCCGCACCCTCGATTTGCAGTGTGGCTATGAAATAGTTCGGCAGGGCGAAAAAATACAGGACCACGCCGGCGCGCCATTAATTTATCACCTCGACAATCTGAGTGGTTACATCGAGCCGGGAATCGAATCCGGTGACGCCGGTAAGGCCGCCGGCAGTTACATTGAGGCGGCTGTGAGCTTGTGCGCATCTGGCAGCATTGATGCGATGGCCACCGCGCCCATTAACAAGCGCGCACTGTTCCTCGGTGGTTACAGTTTTCCGGGCCACACTGAGTTCCTGGCTTCGCTTACCGGCACCGAAGAGTACGCCATGGGATTCATCGCTGCGAATCTTCGCGTGGTGCTGCTGTCAACCCATGTGCCATTGTCTGAGGCGATCAGACTGGTGAGAAGAGATCGAATCGAGAAAACGATCCGGTTGGCAGATCGCGAACTTCATCGCTGGGGAATTGAACGCCCACGCATTGCGGTGGCGGCGCTGAATCCACACGGAGCCGAAGGCGGGTTGTTCGGCATTGAAGAAGTGTCAGAGATGTCTCCGGCCATTGAAGCCTGCCGCGCGGTCGACAACATCAATGTTAAGGGACCTTTTTCCGCGGACACAGTTTACCTGCGCGCATCGCGCGGCGAGTTCGACGCAGTGGTCGCGTGCTATCATGACCAGGCGATGATTCCGGTCAAGTGTCTTTCGTTTGGCGAAGCCGTAAACGTAACGTTGGGCTTGCCATTCATCCGGACATCGGTCGATCATGGCACGGCTTTCGACATCGCCGGCAAGGGCATTGCTGAGCACTCAAGCATGATCGCGGCGATTAAGTTGGCTGCGGAGCTTTCGCTCAGATCCGGCGAAGCGGGACGAGCCGTCGAGGCCGCCTGACCGGCCATTTGCACATCAACTTGATGGAGACTGAATCCAATTGAACCCGACTGAAAAAACACCGAAAGGGCGCATCCTGGTGGCCGACGATGATCCGGCTATCCTGCGTCTGGTCGCAACTCTCCTTGAAAAGGAGGGTTTCGAAGTTGTTAAAGCAAACGACGGGCGCGAGGCCTTTAAGACGTTACAAGCTGACTCTGATTTCACCGCCGCTGTGTTTGACGTGGTCATGCCACATATCACCGGACCCGAGCTGGTTCGTCACATGCGAACCGAAAAGCGTTTTATGAAGATTCCGGTGATGATGATGACTGCCGAGCAGGATCCCAAACTTTCTTCCGACAGTTTCGCGGCCGGCGCGGTGGTGTTTCTGCCAAAGCCGTTCACGACCACTCAACTACAGACAATGCTTCGCATGCTGGTCGCCAAGGCCGCGCAGAATAGTAAGCAGTAAGCAGATTGCCGGTGTCCTCTGCAGCATTGCGCGAAGTTTATTCGTACGAGATCCCTTGACCTCGAGAACGAATCGGCAATTGGAAATCGACAATCGGCAATTTCTTCAGGAGATTCCAACATGTTTACTCGCCGCAAAGTTGTTCTTTCATTCCTCGTCTTAATTACGTTGGGCATTGCGTTGACGGCCCTCAGTGCGCGAGCGGCCGGCGAACTCACGCCGAAAGAAGCTCGCAAGCTGATCGCGCGTCTGGCTGGAGTCGAATTGCCTTCTGACGCCGTGCGCGTCAAATCGATTTCGTCCTTTGGCAATGCATACGTGGTCGTGGCCCAGGTCGAAACGGCGTTTCGCGTCGTCAAAGGGGACAACGACAAATGGCGCGTGGCTGAGATTCGGACCGGCGATCGCCGCTGGGAAGATGTAGACATGCTCGTGCGGGCCCTGAATGCCGAAAAGACGTCGCGCGTTCGGGCTGAGCTGGAAACGATTGCTACTGCCCTCGAGTCTTATCGGCGCGAGCACGGCTCGTATGTTGAAGCCAAGACCGAGGCCGCCCTGATGGATCATCTCAACCCACGCTATCTTTCACGCATTATTCGTTTGGATCCATGGCACAAGGCGTACGAATACGAAGGGAACCGGACGAGTTTCGTCTTGCGCTCAGCCGGCCCCGATGGCCAGCCCAATACGGCCGATGACCTGACGATTTCCCGCTGAAACAGGAGTACAGCCATGCCCCGCAAGCGCGTGCGCAAGAAGCACTCAGTCAAAGCCAACTTGCATGTCCTGGAGCTGACGCGAGCCGGGTCGTCACTGGATCTGGCTATCTATGCCGACCAGGAAAAGATCGGAACCATGATTATCGGGAGTGGTTCGCTTTTGTGGTACGGAGGCAAACGGCAGAAGAGAAAACGCATTCCGTGGAGCGAGTTCGCCGCCAAGATGGATGAGCTGGCCTACGGAAAGAAGTAAAGCACGATAGACCAGATACGATCGCCAAACTCACCCACGTCGAAAACCTTCAGGATTAGTCCGCTAGAACCTGAATGGTTTCTTCAGGACATTCCACGTCGTTTTCAGAATCGCAACCAGCTTCGGATCCTTTTCATCGGATTTCGTCCGCTCCGCGATTCGTGGTTCTGGTCGATTAATGGTAGTGGGGCTCTGTCGAAGCCGCGCCACTGAACGATAAGGACGCCGGACAGTGTTCGATCGAATGTCGCGACGCCTGGTCGCCGTGGCTGTTTTGATGAGAGCTGCGCCGGCTGAAGGCGGATCCTGGACGACCGGTGGGACGTCGCCTGTGTTCTGGTAGTAACCGATGAGCACCGCGCCCACAAAGAGTGACAGGATCGCAACGCTGGCGAACAACATTGGCGACTTCAAGATTCGACGAAATCGCGATGGCTTCGAGGCAGCGTTCACCGCAGATGGCCGCTTTGGGTCAGGAACGAGCTCAGTACCGTCAAAGTCGCAGACCTTATGGACGTCGGGAAAACTAAAATTGCATGCTGGACAGTATTTCATTATTGAACCCCTGAATGATGTTGCAGTGAGGAGAGAACCAAGGGAAAGATACCACATTCGAAAGCGAGAAGATGCTTTGGAATCTCCAAGC
>DATENS010000016.1:0-30430 GCA_035274925.1 Pyrinomonadaceae bacterium
CTTTGGATTCCGAACTGGGAATTAGTTTGAGAGCAAATTTTCCGGTCAATCGGGACAGTTCGACGTGATTCAAAGCGCCGTCGCCGCTTCGCTCTGCCGGCGCACTCCAAATCTATTTCCCAAACCATCCGATCGGCTTGCCTGAGAGATCGACCCACACACTCTTAACCTGCGTGTAAAGATCGAGCGCGTGCTTGCCCATCTCGCGTCCGTAACCGGATTGTTTGTAGCCGCCGAACGGCGATGCCGCACTGAACATGTTGTAAGTATTAATCCAGACAACCCCCGCTTTAATCGCTCGCGCAAAACGGTGGGCCCGGGTGATGTCGCGCGTCCAGATTCCCGCCGACAAACCATAAATCGTTTCGTTCGCCTGGCGAATCAGATCGTCCTCGTTGTCAAAGCTGATCACAGAGGTGACCGGCCCGAAGATCTCTTCCTGCGCGACGCGCATTGAATTGTTCACGTCGCTGAAGATGGTCGGCTGGAAGAAGTATCCGTTTTGAAATTTCTCTTCGAGCTGCGGTGATCCGCCACCGGCAAAAACTGTGGCGCCTTCGTCGCGCGCAATGCCGACGTAGCTCTTGATCTTGTCCAGCTGCTCCGACGAAACCTGTGGCCCCATCGCGGTGTTCTTGTCCATCGGATCGCCGACTTTCATGCGATCAGCTTTTTCCTTGAATCGTCCGAGGAATTCTTCTTTCACTCGTTCTTCCACGAACAAACGCGAGCCCGCACAGCAAACCTGGCCCTGGTTGAAAAAGATTCCCATCATCGCGCCATTCACTGCCTGATCGAGATCCGCGTCCGCGAAAATGATGTTGGGCGCTTTGCCGCCGAGCTCAAGCGAGACCTTTGTCAGGTTGTCCGCCGCGGCCCGGGCAATCACCTTCCCGATTTCTGTTGAGCCGGTGAAGGCAATCTTGTCGATGCCCTTGTGCGACGCGAGGGCGGCTCCCGCTGTTTCCCCATAGCCGGGCAGGATGTTGACTACGCCTTCGGGGAAGCCCGCTTCCTGAAACAGCTTCGCCAGCTCCATCGCGGTCACCGGCGTTTGTTCGGCAGGCTTCAGCACGACGGTGTTTCCCGCCGCCAGCGCCGGCGCTAATTTCCACGCGGCCATCAACAAAGGAAAATTCCACGGAATGATCTGGCCGCAAACGCCGACCGGTTCGCGCAGCGTGTAATTGAACATCTGTCCGGGCACTGGAATGGTTTCGCCTTCGATCTTCGTGGCCCAGCCGGCGAAGTATTCGAAGTTTTCAACCACGCCCGGAATGTCGATGTAAGTCGATTCCTTGATCGGCTTGCCGTTGTCACTCGTTTCCAGCTCAGCCAGGTGCGCGGCGTTCTGTTCAATTAATTGCGAAAGCTTGTAAAGCAAACGTCCGCGGTCGCGGGCGCTCATCTTTGACCATTTGCCGTCTAAGGCTTTACGGGCTGCAGCAACGGCTTTATCAACGTCAGCCTTATCGGCCTCGGCGACTTCGGCGAAGGTTTCGCCGGTGGCCGGATTTGGTGACTTAAAAGTCTTGCCTGACTCGGCATCGACGAACTGACCGTCAATGAAAAGTTGATAACGGCGCGGTGTAGTTTGTACGGGTTGTGCTGATGACATGATTGCTATCTCCGGCTTCTAAATTTGTAATCTGGAATCTCAAATCGATTTCAGCGTGTGTGTTCTGACTCTACCATCGACTTGAGGCCAGTACCACCCGCCGTCGTACTGGATTCCGGCTCTCTGCGACCTCGGCGAGATCCTCTGCGTCCTCTGCGGTCTGATATTTTCTCTTAACCGCAGAGATTCGCTGAGGACTTCGCAGAGGCGCCAGAGCGGTATTACACTTTCGCATCATGACCAATAACAACTGGCCCGAACTCGTCCTGAAAGACTGGCAAGACTCGCTCGCCACCGTCCACATGTGGACGCAAATTGTCGGCAAGATTCGTCTCGAGCAGACTCCGCTCGTCAATCACTGGTGGAACGTGCCGCTTTACGTTTCCGCGCGCGGCCTGACAACGTCACCCATGGCCTACGGCGAGCGCATCTTTGAGATCGAATTCGATTTTGTCGATCACAAGCTGCATATCGAGTGCAGCGATGGCGCGGCGACTACGCTCGATCTCAGGCCTCAATCGGTTGCAGACTCCTACACTGAATTGATGAGTGCGCTGCGCGCCCTCGGAATTGAAATTAAGATCTGGACCATGCCGGTCGAGGTGCCGTCGCCTTACTCAGCCGTCCGTGAAGCAATTCCTTTTGAGCAGGACCACACCCACAAGTCTTATGACGCCGACTACGTAAATCGCTTTTGGCGCGCCCTCGTTCTGATCGACGACGTATTCAAGCAATTCCGATCACGCTTTATCGGCAAAGTCAGTCCGGTGCACTTTTGGTGGGGCAGCTTTGATCATGCCGTCACGCGTTTTTCCGGCCGCGCCGCGCCGCCTCGCGACGGCGCCGACAAGATCACTCTCGAGGCTTATTCCCACGAAGTGATCAGTCACGGCTTCTGGCCCGGCGGTAATGGTGTCGAGGCGGCCTTTTATTCTTACGCGGCGCCGGAACCTGCGGGCTTGTCCGAACAAGAGATCAAACCCGCCGCCGCTTTCTATTCCGGGGACATTAAAGAATTCCTCATCACTTACGACGCCGTGCGACAATCAGCCTCACCCGAAGACGCTTTGATGGATTTTTGTCAGAGTACCTATGAAGCCGGCGCGAATCTGGCGAAGTGGGACCGAAAAGCTTTGGAACGATAGTGAGCCGGATTTCTTTGCGCCTCGCGCCTTAGCGCCTTTGCGAGAACTGAGACGCTGAAAGCGAACAACTAATCGAGGTTTCAACATGAAGCATGAACCTTTCATTGTGCCGCCCGGCAAGCAAGTGCGGCTAAAGGATTTCGATCCCAGGTACACCGGGAAGTTCACTGGTAAGGAAGAAGCGCGCGAGAAGCTGGCCGCCGACGTCGAACGACTGGCCGAATACCAGGATATCCTTTACGCGCAGGACAGTCATGCACTGTTAATTATTTTTCAGGCCCTGGATGCGGCCGGCAAAGACAGCACGATCAAGCACGTCATGACCGGAGTGAATCCGCTGGGCACGCAGGTCTTCTCGTTCAAGGCGCCTTCGGCCGAGGAGCTGGACCACGATTATCTATGGCGTTGTCACAAGGCGGTTCCCGAACGCGGTCGCATCGGAATCTTTAACCGCTCTTACTATGAAGAAACGATTGTGGTTCGTGTGCATCCTGAATTCTTAGCCAACCAGCGCTTGCCGGCGCAATCCGGAAAAAAAGACTTGTGGGAGCAGCGTTTCGCGCAAATCAACAATTTCGAACGCTATCTGGTCGAGAACGGCATCGAGATTCTCAAGTTCTTCCTGAACGTCTCAAAAGAGAAGCAGCGAGAGCGGTTTCTGGCGCGGCTTGATACTCCCGAGAAGAATTGGAAATTCTCGGTTGGCGATGTTCATGAGCGGGGCCACTGGGACGAGTATCAAAAGGCCTTCGAGGATGCGTTCAATCACACCAGCACCGAGTGGGCGCCGTGGTACATCATCCCTGCCGACCACAAGTGGTTTGCGCACGCGGCGGTGGCCGACATCATCGTCTCGAAACTGAAGTCGATGAGTCCCCAGTACCCAAAGGTCAGCAAGGCCCACGTGAAGGAATTGGCCCAAGCACGAAAGCTTCTGGAGAGTGAATAAGTTTGAAGTCAGAACCGGGAGCGGTAGACCGGGTCCTTCACGCTGAAAGCGTGACATAAAATAGCCCAGGGTAAGCGCGAAGCGCGCCACCCTGGGATCGACCATCTAAAACCCCGTCGTCCCCGCCAACAACTGCCGCAACACGTACGGCAAAATCCCACCGTGCAGGTAGTAATCAATCTCGATCGGAGTGTCGATGCGCAGCGTGACTGGAACCTGTTCCGATGAACCATCAGCCCGGTGGATGGTGAGCGTCACGTCCTGGCGCGGTTGCACTTCAACGTTTTCCAGTCCGGTGATGTCGAAAGTTTCAGTGCCGTCAAGATTCAGCGACGCCGCGGTCGTGCCTTCTTTGAATTGGCAGGGCAGCACGCCCATGCCGACGAGGTTGCTGCGGTGAATGCGTTCGAAGCTTTGCGCCACCACTGCTTTCACACCCAGCAGGCGCGTGCCCTTGGCCGCCCAGTCGCGTGACGAGCCGGTGCCGTATTCCTGTCCCGCAAACACAACGAGCGCCGTTTTCTCTTCCTGATATTTCATCGCCGCGTCGTAGATACTCATGCGCTCGCCATCAGGTTGATGTAGCGTAACTCCGCCCTCAGTTCCCGGGACCATCAGATTCTTGATGCGCACATTAGCGAAAGTGCCGCGCATCATCACTTCGTGATTGCCGCGCCGCGATCCGTAACTATTGAAATCGGCGGGCTCGACTCCCTGTTGTTGCAGATAGACTCCGGCAGGTGAAGTTGCTTTGATCGCGCCGGCCGGACTGATGTGATCGGTCGTCACAGAATCGCCAAAGATCGCTAGGGGCCGCGCAGAATGAATGTCTTCCATCTCGCCAACTTCCGCGCCAAAGCCCACAAAGAACGGCGGGTCCGCAATGTACGTTGAATTCGGATCCCACTGATAAGTTAGTCCGCTGCTGGTGGGAATCTCGTTCCACATCGGATTCTGTTCCGCGAAATTTCCGTACAGCTCGTGATAGGTTTTCGGATCGAACGCGGCCGCCATCAACGCGCTAATCTCTTCCATGCTGGGCCAGATGTCGCGCAGATACACGTCCTGTCCATCACTTCCCTCTCCCAGAGGCTCTTTCGACAGATCGAGATCGACACGCCCGGCGAGCGCGAACGCGACCACCAGCGGAGGACTCATCAGAAAGTTCGCCTTGATGCTCTGATGCACACGCGCTTCAAAATTGCGGTTGCCTGAGAGCACGCTCGCGGCAATCAAATCATGATCGGTGACCACGTCCTCAATGGTCGGATCGAGCGGGCCCGAATTGCCAATGCAAGTTGTGCATCCGTAACCCACAAGATTAAAGCCCAGTTCATTTAGATAAGGCTGTAAACCTGTCTTCTCGAGGTATTCAGTGACTACTCGCGAGCCTGGCGCCAGCGAAGTTTTCACCGTGGGACGCACCTTCAATCCACGCTCGACGGCCTTTCGCGCGAGCAACCCGGCGGCCAGCATCACGCTGGGGTTCGAAGTGTTTGTGCACGACGTAATCGCGGCGATCAGAACATCTCCGTGGCCGAGATCGACGTGGGCCTTGGGAAACTCTTCCGGCAGAACTTCCACCACGCGATCCGGCGTGGGACGGTTGTTCATCATTTCAGTTTCAGACCAGACGCTCGTCTCGCGGGCACTCACATCGTTACCTGACGGCGATGGAACTGAGGCCGAGTGCTGTTGTCCGCCGCCGACCACAACGGCCAGCGCATGCTCGCTCGCTCCGATGTCTGCCGCATAACGCAGCGGAATGTCTTCGCTGGTCTTACCATAGCCGCCGCTCTTTGCATCCTGCTGCAATAAGGTGAGAAACGTATTTTTCAAATCAGGCAAAGCGATCCGATCCTGCGGCCGTTTTGGGCCGGCCACGCTGGGCACAATGGTCGCGAGATCCAGCTCGAGTAACGTGCTGTAATCGCATTGCCCTGCTTTCGGCATGCCGAACATGCCTTGCGCCGTGAAGTAATTTCGCACCGCCTCGACCTGTTCATCGGATCGTCCGGTCGCTTTGAGGTAGTCACATGTCTCTTCATCGGGAGGAAAGTAACCCATCGTCGCGCCGTACTCAGGCGACATGTTTGAAATCGTGGCGCGGTCGGTAACCGAAAGCGAGGCCGCGCCCTCGCCGTGAAACTCGACAAACTTGCCGACGACTTTTGTCTTGCGCAACATCTCGGTCACTGCCAGCACCAAATCAGTCGCGGTCACGCCTTCGCGCAAACGGCCGGTCAGGTTTACGCCCACCACATCGGGTGTCAGGAAATAGACAGGTTGGCCCAACATGGCGGCTTCAGCTTCGATCCCGCCGACGCCCCAAGCCACGACCCCGAGCCCGTTGACCATCGTCGTGTGCGAATCAGTCCCAACCAGGCTGTCCGGATAGTAGAGGCCGAACTTTTCCCAAACGCACATGGACAGATACTCAAGATTCACCTGATGGCAGATGCCGATTCCGGGCGGTATCACGCGAAAACCATCGAACGCCTGCATGCCCCACTTCAAGAACTGGTAACGCGAGTTGTTCCGCTTGAATTCCATCTCCATGTTCTTGCGAAACGCGTCGCCGGTGCTGGAAAAATCCACCTGCACTGAGTGGTCGATGACCAGATCAACCGGTACGAGGGGTTCAATAACACCCGGATTCTTGTTCAAGCGCACCACGGCCGATCGCATGGCCGCCAAATCAACCAGCAAGGGAACGCCGGTGAAATCCTGAAGCAGCACGCGCGCCACCACGAACGGTACTTCTTCGGTGCGTTCCGCATTTGGCTGCCAGCCGGCTATGGCGCGCACGTCCTCTTCCGTGATCTTTGTGCCGTCGAAATTTCTCAGGACCGATTCCAGGACGATGCGAATGCTCACGGGCAGTCGCGAAATTTTGCCGACGCCTTCCTTTTCCAGTTGCGGCAATGAATAAAACTCGCCGGTCTTGCCGGTTGACGGGGTAAACGACTGAAGTGAATTGAAGAGATTATGTGGCATAGTGGTTCCAAAGATTCCGCAGCAAGTGTGGCCGCGCAACCGAAGAAGTTCTGTGTGTCAGTTTCAAGTTCCAGTTTAGGTTTGGCACTGATTATCGTCAAGCGAGTGGCACACGGATCTTGTGCGTGATTTCACGGCGACGCCCGTGCCAATTGCGCACGTCGTGATGAAATTGTGATTAGCTTGCGGCAAGGGCTCGTTGTTCCTGACACAGCGGTTTGCTATAGTCCGATTAGTAACTTCCCTCTCTTTTTAGTATTGATTGCGGATGTGCGCGGTGCACTTCGCATAAAAACAATTTAAGGAGCTGTCATCATGCCCAAGAAGATGCCGGAAGCGTTCAATTATCTCAGCAACGATCCAGAATTTGTTCCGGACCCTGAAATCGAAGAATTTATGGAAGAAGAAATCGCGCATGCGCCGAAGGACCCTGAGCTGCTGGCCCAGCGTCTAAACAACAACACCGCGGCTTCGCCCTCGGATGCGGGCGGCGATGTGGATGCGGCCTGGGAAGATGTGAATGAAAGCGGCTCGGAAACGTTTGCGGGTGACAGTCCCACTCCCGATCAATCAATGGTCGAGGAAAATGCAAAAGCAATTGGCGTGAGTTTCGAAGACAACGAAGAGCTCGATTTCCTGGGCAAGATCGAACGGCGCGATCGCGATCGTTATGAACTGGAGGAACACTCCAAAACGCGTGACGATACGATTTAGTTTTGCTGCGTGGGGTAGTTCACTCGTGGCTGCAGCGTCACACTCGTAATCACAATCTTGTCTGAAGGCCGCTCAGTCCCCGGTTGCGTCGGAGCTCCCATGATGATTTCGGCATTCTTAATCCCATCAACCACCCGGCCAAAAACCGTGTATTTCTGATCGAACGCCGGCTGTTTCTTCAGCGTGATAAACCACTGACAGTTGGCGGTATTAATGTCGTTGGCGCGCGCCGCCCCGAGGGTGCCGCGCTCGTACGGTATGTCGCTGAATTCCGCCGGCACGTTCGGATAAGGTGAGTTTCCCGTGCCCCACATCCCGCTGTTGCTTCCCTTTGTCAGCGGATCACCGCCCTGGATAATTCCCAGGCTCGGATCGATGCGATGAATGGCGGTGCCGTCATAAAACTTCTCACTAATTAATTTCTTGAAACGCTCGACCATCTGCGGCGCGACGTTGGGATACAGTTCGATCACAATGCGGCCGTAGTCGGCTGTTTCAATCACAGCCACCTGGGAATCCGGGGCCGGCTTTACCTGAGACTTAACGGTCGAGTCACTCGGTTTTGAGTTGGTGTTTGCGCCTTTGTCGCCGCAAGCGGTTAAGAAAAGAATCAGGAAAAAGATCGATATGAATGTCGGCCTCTGAACCAAGATTTTTCCTCCGTGGACTTTCTTCACGCTCTCTTGCGCCGCGTATGAAAACAAATGTCTCACGCAAAGGCGCAGCGGCGCAAAGCTAAAACAATTTCTTACTGTCGAGGAGGATAGTCACCGGGCCATCATTAACCAGCTCGACCTGCATCATCGCGCGAAAGCTGCCGGTGGCAACTTTCTCGATGGACGTTGCCGCCTGACGTACGAAGAAATCATATAACGGCTCCGCGATTTCCGGCGGTGCCGCGTCAATCCACGAAGGCCGCAATCCGCGCCGCACATCGCCATAGAGAGTGAACTGCGAAACGATTAGCAGCCCGCCCCCGACGTCCGTGACCGAAAGATTCATTTTTCCGTCCTCGTCGTCAAAGATTCGCAAGGCAGCGATTTTGTCTACGAGGTATGCGGCTTCGACCTTGGTGTCGTCCCGCGCAATGCCCAACAAAACGACGAGACCTTTCTCGATCTCGCCGGTGACCTGATCATCAACTGTGACCTTCGCGCGCGTGACGCGCTGAACTACGGCTCGCATAAAAACGTAGGAGAAACTTTAGTTTGTCATCGTGTTTGGCGTCATAGACAAACTGAAGTTTGTCTTACTCACTTCTTCGGCGGCTTGCTCGGACGAATCTCAACCCGGCTCGGCAGCGACCGTTCGTCATGATTAAGCAAATCGATGACGACGCGGGCGATGTCCCGGGGCGTTAGTTGCCAGCTCTTTTCATCACTCGGCGAGTCACCACCGAATTCGGTGTTCACGGAACCGGGCATGATGTAGCTGACCTTGATGTTGTCGTGACGAATCTCTTGCATCAGCGCTTCGCTGAAACCGTTAAGACCGAACTTTGAAGCGTTGTAAGCGGCCATGCGCGGATGCGGGTTGGCGCCGGCCAGCGACGAGATGTTGATGATGTAGCCGCCGCCGCGTTTCTTCATTGCCGGAATTGCTTCATGGCAGCAGTAAAAAACGCCGAACAGATTTGTTTCCAAGACCGCGCGAAAATCTTCAGGTGAAGTGCCGGCCACAGTTTCGAAAACGCCGATGCCGGCGTTGTTGATGAGAATATCCAGGCCGCCCAGTTCTTTGACGGTGTGATTGACCAGTTCTTTCACCTGATCATAGTCGCGGACGTCACAACGAAAACCGATGGCGCGAGACGCGCCCTGATTCATCCGGCTTACGGCTTCATCGATTTCGTTTTGATTCCGAGCGCTAATGCAAACTGAAATGCCTTCTTCTATCAGCGCTTCAGCAATTGCCCGGCCGATGCCCTTCGTGCCCCCGGTAACGATCGCGATTTTATTTTTGAGGTTCATTGGATCTTTGGAGTGCGGCGCACTCCAAAATCATTTCAGCTTCTCGCGCAGCCTCTCGTTCACCACTTTCGGATTCGCTTTTCCCTTCGAGGCTTTCATCACCTGGCCAACAAAGAACCCGAACAGAGTCTCTTTGCCTGAACGATACTGCTCGAGCTGCTTGGGGCTGGCGGCGATAACTTCATCGATCACGCGATCGATTTCGCCGGTATCGCTTACCTGGACAAGTCCTGTTTCTTCGACCACCGCCGCCGCCGGCTTACCTGATGCAAACATTTCCACCAGCACGTCTTTCCCCTGTTTTCCGCTAATCTTACCGTCCTCAATCATGCGGATTAGACTGCCTAGCTCGACTGCCGGCACCGGCGATTTGTCCGCCGCCAAGCCTGCGTTTTCAAGTTCGCGCAATAGCTCGGAACGAATCCAGTTGACGGTTGCGCGGGCATTTCCGCCGCTCGCTTCGACCGCCGCCTCGTAATAGTCGGCCAGCGATTTTTCAGAATTCAATTGCGAGGCATCGGCAAACGACAGACTGTACTGTTCCATGAATCGCGTGCGCCGCACGTCGGGAAGTTCCGGCATGGACTTGCGAACCTTATCGACAAATTCATTCGTGACCACGAGCGGCGGCAGATCCGGCTCGGGAAAATAACGATAGTCGTGAGCCTCTTCTTTCGAACGCATCGGCCGCGTTTCATTGAGGCGGTCGTCCCACAGTCGCGTCTCCTGAGTCAGCCGCCCACCGGACTCGAGTGTCTTGATGTGGCGATCGACTTCGAACTCAATCGCCTTTTGCATGAAGCGGACTGAGTTCAAGTTTTTCAGCTCGACCTTTGTGCCGAACGTCGTGTCTCCCTGGCGACGGACAGACACGTTTGCTTCGCAGCGCAGGTTTCCTTTTTCCATGTCTGCGTCGGAAGCGCCCACCCACTGCAATGCGCGTCGCACGTGATTGACATAGTCATAAGCCTGCCATGAAGTGCGAAAGTCCGGTTCAGTCACAATTTCCGCCAGCGGCGTGCCCGCGCGATTCAAATCGACATAGCTGTAACGATCTACGTCCGGCAAACCCTCATGCACATTCTTGCCCGCATCCTCTTCCAGATGTAGCCGCGTGATGCCCACAGTCATGGGACGCCAATCATGCGCATGCCCCGCTTCGTCACGATCGGCGGTCATGATCTCCAAAACGCCATCGGCGGAAAACGGCTGATCGTATTGCGAGATTTGGTAACCCTTGGGCAGGTCGGGATAAAAATAGTTCTTGCGGGCGAAGATCGAACGCTCGTTAATGTGCAGGCCCAGCGCCAGCGCGGCGCGCATTCCCAGCTCAACCGCGCGCCAGTTCAAGACGGGCAAAGCACCCGGCAACCCGAGGCAGACTGGACACGTATTCGCATTTGGTTCGTCGCCAAAACGCGTCGAGCATCCACAGAAGATTTTTGATTCAGTGCTGAGTTGTGCGTGAACTTCGAGACCGATGATGGTCTCCCAGTTATTAGTCATTCGTCCGTCATCCGTTGTCAGTTGTCGGTCGTGCCCTTATATCTTAACAACTGACCACGGATTAATGACAACTGACGCTATGGTAGCAGCCAGACCTGCGGAATCCTCGCGTCGCGTGCTTCGTCTTCCAAAGCCTGCCATTGAGCCAACAGCGCCGCGCGTTTTACCAGCATATCGTTGAGCCGGCTTTTCAAATCGGCCTCTTCCGCAGAATTCTGGGAGTTATCAAGTGGGCCCGTCGGATATCCATAAGTGCCGTTCGGGTAGCCGTAAGGACCACTCGGATATCCATAGGGACTGTTGGGATAACCATAGCCGCCATTGGGATATCCGTACGGAGTGTTGGGATAACCGTAACCGCCATTAGGATAGCCAAACGGCGGGTTCGGATATCCATTACCACCGTTTGGATACCCATAAGGCGCTGTGGGATATCCATTCGGGTAAGGAATCGCGGGTGGCGTTCGACCCCAGCGACCACGCCCTCGACCATAGCCATACGGTCGATCGTTTGGCCACAGAGGATACACGCCGGTCACGATACTCTTATTAGCCAACGAAGTTTCGTTCAATTCGTTTAGGCGTGCCCGCACGTAGTTGATGCCGGCGTCGACACTGGCAATCTCTGTCCGAAGATCGCGCGCCCGCCCACGCCAATAGGCTTCCTCGCTCGCTTCGGTTCTGTTCTTTTCGCGAAGCTTGGTTCGCAATTCCGCTGCTTCTTCCTGCTGGCGCATTCGTGTTTCGGCTACCGTGGGTAGTCCCAATTCCAGCCGGCGCTTCTCGTAAGCTTTTTCACTGTCCAGGCGTCGCTGGCGCACCGCCGCCAGATCGTCGTTCGTCAGAGTCCTGATCGCTACAGTCTTGGTGACCGGCGCCGAGGGCTGCGCTGCCGCCGCCGTAGTCTGCTCCCGACTCCGAAAGAAGGTTCCGGCCGCTTCGCCGTTGGCCCGTTCGGTGGCGGCCACGTCGATCAAAGTGACTTGAAGCGTCTTGCTGAAGCCCGGGGAAACCTCAAACGTCAAAGTGGTCCTGGTGAGAGTAAATTCGTCGGGAATTTCAAGGCGCCGTCCGTCGCGAAAGACCAGAGTGTAGGCGCTTGCCGTGATCGCCAGGAGGAGCGAAAGCGCACCCGCTGCTGTAAGTCGCAAAGCCACATTGCGCAGGCGAGACCTGTTCGTTAGCGAAAACTTCTGCCTCATGATAGGACCCTCCCCATACTCGTAAATCTACTTGTCAGGATTCGACGATTTCAGATAGCTGGCCCGCGCCTTCACCGCCAAATTGGGCCGGCGCACGCGCACGCGGATTTCGCGGCGCTCGTTGTTGTCACTGTTTTCAGTTTTCGGGTAATAACCAAGACCGTACTGACGGCGCAACTCTTCCGCGATTAGAGTGAATGCTTCCGCCAACTGCTTTGTGTCGTTTGCCTGGTAAAGCCGGCCACCGGTCTTATCTGCCAAAGCGTGCAGGTATTGATTGGCTCGGTCATAGTCCGCCTTGGTCGAGCCCGGCAGTGGTGCGCCACCGTTTCCCGGAACGTTGTATGTCTGGGTTGATGAGTGCGTACCAAAAATGCCGCGCGTGGTGGTGGTGACGGTTATGGCGCCGTTGCCTTGCATGGCGCGCATGTAATCGGACGTGTCGTACTGAATCGGATAGATAAGAGCATCCAGTTCTTCCACCTCGCGCAGGGTTCCCTGGTAAGTGGCCTGCTGGCTCGAGGTATCCACGCCATCGGTGAAGAGCACGATCGCCTTGCGCCCTTTGATCTTGTTCAGCCGCTCGCGGATTGTCAGATCCACGGCGTCATAGAGCCGCGTGGAATTGCCGGTAGTGGCATTCTCTTCGATTACTGTTTCCACCGTGTTCAGATCGTTGGTGGCTTCGGTAAGAAGCAGCACCTGATCACTGAAGCTCACCACCAGCACGCGATCCTGAGGACGCAGTTGTTTAGCAAAGGCGATCGCGGCTTCCCTGATTTCCGAGAGGTGAAAATGAGTCGACGCTGAAGTATCAAGAACGAGCGCGACTGTGAAAGGTTTTTCCGCCGGCTCGAAATACGCGATTGATTGTTCGACCCCGTTCTCGAAAAGAGTGAAGTCTTCGCGCTGGAGGTTGGGAACAAATCTGCCATTCCGATCGAGGACACTGACGGGCACCGCGACCAGATTCGTGTTTACTCGGACCACATCGCCTTCGCCGACTTCTTCCGGGCCGGCGTCGGCCGTGTTAGATGCGGTCGCATCAGCCTCGTTTTGAGGGGCGGTTGAACCGGCGTTTCCCAAAGTGGGCGGACGCATGACCCGGGCAGTCTGACTGCCAATCAATGTCGGTGGTCCGGCGGGCGGATCATCGACTTGCGCCGCCGCCGGGTCTGCGACTGTATTCACGGGCGGGCCGGCTGTTCCCGGAGTGGAATTCTGCACAGGTTCTGTCGTGCTGACGCGCCTCGGGCGAGTACTAACTGCGGCCTGAGTAGAAGCTGAATCTCCATTTTGAGGCGCAGCGTTTTTCCTGGCTACGGAGGGACTGGTATTCCGGCCGGGCCGCGGCGTCACTTGAGAAAGAGTGCGTGCCGATCTCGCGGGCGGGCTCGATGACGCAGATGAATCTGCAGACGGCGGTGACCCGGCCCGATTGATCGTCAATGAACTGTCGTAATCAGCCTGTTTCCTGAGGACATAGGAGCCGTGCGCACACGCAGACGACGTCATGTACGCGACAATGACGTACCCGTCAGGTATGGCAACCCCTTGACAGATTCTTAAGGTTTCAGGCGGCTTACTAACAGCACTCTTGTTTTGTCTCTGGGGCTGGCGCTGGGCAATTGCGACCGAACCCGAGACGGTCAGAGCAACCAAGAACGCGACAAAGAACTTCATAGTCGCTACCCCCTTGTACTGATGCTGTTATGTGGGCGCATTATACTCCCGAATCGGCTTGCGAAAGCAAGGGCGCGACGTCGTTTTAAGACGTTCGCTGAAAATCCTCTCAGTTTGGTGTACAATCCGCCCGTTCCAATTCAACCCTCGCAAGAACGCGGCGGCACTTTCCCTTTAGAAAGATGCAATCGCTGCTAATCTTTAACTGTTTTCACAGGAGGAACGAAAGAGACCATGGCAAAGACCGTTTGCAAACTTCTGGGCGTCGTTTTTGTGCTGGTGGGTATTGCGGGCTTTGTAGCTCCCAACCTGCTCGGCGCGCACCTCAACATGGCACATAACCTGGTTCACATCGTCTCCGGCGCAATCGCTTTGTATTTTGGATTCGCTGGTTCCGCCGGTGGTGCAAAGGGCTTCTGCCTTATCTTCGGCATCGTGTATTTGTTGTTGGGTGTGGCCGGATGGTTCCTCGGCACCGGCGCCGAACACATGCTGAACGTCCCGAACGCGGAATCGCCCATGTTGATGCTTGGCAAGATGGACCACATCATTCACATTCTGCTGGGGGTCGTGTTCCTGGCGGGTGGTGTGTTGGGTGGTAGAGAAAGCTGAGCAAACACGGACAGCTTAATTAACTAAGACCAAGTCGAGGCTGCTTAGCGCCGCTTATCCTGCGAAGCGGGTGCGAAGGAGCCTCGTCTCACTTCTCTCTTGGGCTCAGCGAAAACTGAAAGAAATGCCGCCGCGGGCTGTAATCCCGGGCGCGCGAAACCCGTTTTCGTAATAAGTTCGATCAAAAAGATTGTCTGCGCCCGCAAACAACGTCAACTTCACATCTTCATTTAGCGCGCGGCGATAACTGCCAAACAAATCGGCCTTGGTGAATCCAGGAAAGGTGAAATCCACCGGGAAGATTGGCCCGATGTATTCGCCCGTGTGGTTGAGATCAAACGCCACGTCGAACGCCCGGTAGCGCTGCGTTATCGAAAGCCCGAATAGATGTCTTGGCGTAACGTATTGCGGCTGCAAACCGCCACCCTGAACAGACCGATCCGCGTTCGTAAAAGTGTAGGTGGTGCGAATCGCCATGCCCCGCCGCGGAACAGCTTCAGCATAAGCCTCGATGCCACGCGACACGCCGCCGGAAAAATTCAAGTAACCGCCAAAACGGCCGAGCCCAAGTGGATCACCCTGCAGACCAAAAAAACTTCTGAAGTCGATCGCGCGTTGCAATCGTGTGTAGAAATACGTGAGGCCAAACGATAATCGATCTTGCGCTACTCGCTGATCGAATCCCGCGTCCACGGCGATCGACTGTTCAGCTCGCAATGTTGGATCGCCAAATCTGGTAAAGCCGGTTACGAAGGCTCCCTCGCCGAATCGTTCGAAGAGCGATGGGGCGCGGAAGCCATTGCCTACGTGCGCTCGGAGTTTGGTGCCGCTCGAGCGGATGAAGTAAGCAAAGGCGCCGTCGCCGGTGATGGAGTTTTCGGGAGTGACGGCCGCCAGGAAGCTGGGGCGGTCAGCTTGCCTGATGGTGAACCACTGCGAGCGCGCCGCGATCGAAATCTGCAGCCTGTCGTCAAGCAGACGGATCTGATCCTGCACAAACAGCGCGTATGTGTTCTGTCGATCAGTGGTGCCTGCCGGCGCTCCGAAACTTGATATGAATCGCTGAAAGAGTGTTTCGTGCTCGAATTCAAATCCTGCCGTTATCAGATTGGATCGGCCCAGGCGAATGTTGGCGCGTGCGTCAAACGTGTCGGTGCCACCGTTGTTAATGCTGACGAATTCGAAGTCGCTCACCGGAAACGTGAATTGCGCCGCAAAGGCCGGATCGACGCGCAGCCCATTGTAGTTACGCCGGCGCGTCGAGACTTTTTGATAAGCAACGCTGTATGAAATGTTCTCGTTGAGCGCGTGGGTAAGTCGCACCGAGCCAACCCAAATTGCGTTGCGACGGCCCTGGTCCGGATTATTGGCGTCAGGTATAAAGGAAACATTAGGAACCGCGCGCGGGAAGTTTCCGAACGAAACTCCCGCCGAAGGCAGCGGCTGTGGGCTGTTGTTAGTAATCGCGTTCGATGTTGAACCGTAGAAGTTAGCCGCGATGTTGATGGCCGGCGTGACATTTACCTGGAACCTTCCGATGCCTGAAGTGTTCCCATATTGATCGTTACCATCGACACCATCGCGGACATCCAGCCTGGTCAGTCCGAAACTGAGACCCGCGCGGCCGAAACCGGCTGAGCCTTGTACGCGTTCGCGGAAAAGATTGAGGGAACCACCTTCGAAACCTGCTTCAAGATGCTTGTCGCCCGCGGCGGCATTTGGAATAAAGTTGACGACCCCACCAATCGCATTGGTTCCGTAGATTGACGAACCCGAGCCGCGCAAAACTTCAATCCGATCCAATCCGGTCGTGGTGAAGTCGGTAATGAACGGTAATGCTGAACCGTTGATGTCGGCAGAGTCGCGCACGCGTAGCCCGTCAAAAAGAATTGCAGTGTCTGAATTTCGCTGACCGCGAAAGCGAATTGAAGTGATGTTGCCGGGCGAGCCCTGCTGTTGCACGCGCACGCCGGGAGTTAGACGCAGCGTCTCGGCGAGCGAAATCTCACGACGGGCTTCGATCTGGTCGCTACCGATAAGCGTGACCGCCTTTGACACCTCGTCGGCGCGTTGCGCTGTTCCCGAAGCAATCACCACTACATTCTCATCGATAGTCTTGATTGCGAGTTGCACATCGTTGGTCAGCGATTGACCGCGGGCGAGGTTAACTTCTTCGGAAACGAAATTAGCGAAGCCTTCGGCGCGGACTTCCAGCACATATTCTCCCGAAGGGACATCGCGAAATGAATACGTGCCGGAGTCATCCGTGACTGCGGTCAGACGCGCGCCTGTTCGTGCGCGCAGAGAAACCTGCGCCCCAAGAATCGCCGCGGCGCGCTCGTCGGTGACGCGCCCGTGTATCTCAGCTTTCGCCTGGGCCATCACCAGGGCCGGAAAACTCAACAGCACAATCACAAATAAAACCACTTCTTTCATACTTCCTCCGTATTTTCCTTATCCTTCGGGATAGACCGGCGTAATCCGTGGCGCACTTGTTCGGGGGTGGGCGTCAACCAGCACTTCCAGATTGAAAACTTTGCCAAGCAGATCCGGCGTCAGGACTTCCCTGGGCGTGCCGGTCGATTGAACTCGCCCGTCTTTCAACAGCATCACTCGGTCGGCGAATTCCGCCCCGAGGTTCAAATCATGCGTCACGACCACCGCGGCGCACTTTTCGCTTTTGCAGCGCTGCCGGATCAATCGCAGCATCGTCGCCTGATGAGCTAGGTCAAGGTTCGCGGTCGGCTCGTCGAGCAAATAAACATTCGCTTCAGTGGCTAAGGCCCGCGCCAGCACCGCCCGCTGCCGCTCGCCGCCGGACAATTCATTCATCAAGCGATGTTCGAAACCTTCCAACTCGGTTTCGCGCAAAACCCGGCGCGCCACCGCGATATCCTTTTCGCTCTCCCAACCCCACGCGCCTGAAAGCGCGTATCTGCCGCCGAGCACGAACTCCATGACGGTGATCGGGAAGCGCAGATCGGCTTCCTGCGCCACCACCGCGATCCGCCGTGCGACCGCGCGCCGCGCGTAAGAGAAAATCGAACGGCCATCGAGGGTGATTTCGCCTCGGGAGGGCGTGACTGAGCCATTAAGAGCGCGAAGCAGAGTGGATTTACCGGCGCCGTTGGGGCCAATGATGATGGTGATTTCGCCGGCCTGTGGGAGCAGCGAGACATTCGCGACCGCGGTCCGGTCACCATAGTTGATCGTGATGTCTTTTGCTTCGAGCATTCCGTTAATCCCATCCCTTTGGTTTAGAGGCGGGCTACTGCCCGCCTGGTTTTGGCGGGCGGTAGCCCGCCTCTAAACCACTCATCGCTTCAACAAATAAATGAACAGTGGTGCACCGATGAGCGCCGTGATTGCGCCCACCGGTAGCTCACGCGGCGCGATCACCGTGCGCGCCACTGTGTCGGCCACGATCACAAATATCGCGCCGGCGATGGCGGCTGCCGGCAACACGAGACGGTTGTCGCTGCCAAACGAAAGGCGCACCAGGTGCGGAACCACCAGGCCCACGTAGCCGACTGATCCGCTGGATGCCACTGACGCGCCCACCAGAAGACTGGCGGCGACGAAGACCGTCAACCGCACCCGGCTAACTTCGACGCCAAGATCAAAAGCATCGCGCTCTCCAAGCATCATCAGGTTAAGCCCCCGCGCGTTTATCACCAGGACTGCAACCCCGATCGCGGCCGCTATGAACGCGATCGAAAGCAGGCTCGTGGTTGTTCCCGAGAGATCCCCCAGCAACCAGAAAGTAAACGAACGGATGCGGGTCGCATCCATCAACGTGGTGATGAATACGATCGCTGATGAGAGAAAAGTAGTGACGATTACTCCGGCTAGAATGAGACGTTCCGGTGAGGCTCCGGTGTGGCCGCGGGCGAGCCGGTAAACAACAAACGTGGCGGCCAAAGCGCCGGCAAATGCCAGCAGCGGACGGCTCCACTCGTGAGTGCCGAAAAAAACCAGCGCGGCCATGGTGCCCACCGCGGCGCCGTTTGAAACGCCGAGCAGGTAAGGCTCAGCTAAAGGATTGCGAAGCAGCGCCTGATAACCCGCACCCGCGGCAGCGAGGCACATCCCGACCGCGCCGGCCAGGAGAATTCGTGGTACGCGCAAATCAAAAAGGATTGCCTGTTGTTCGGGGGACAATCCGCAATCACTCTTCCCGGTCAGCGCACAAAGTGACGCCGACAGCGGTAGTCTTTGGCTTCCGAAAGTCGATGCGATCACGAACGTGACGAGCAAACCGAGCAGAAGGAGTCCACACACGAGCGCCGTGCGCTGAACCGTCGTGTAGGCCTCTCGTGCTGGATTCATTCTCATCGTGATCCTCGGTCGCCTGAAATTGCGGCAAAGCCGCTAAACGCCTGCACTCGTTCGCTCACTTAAACGCCTCCGGATGTAGCGCGCGCGCCATCTCTTCCAACCCAATGACCAAACGTGGCCCCGGTCGCGAAAGATGATCGGCATTGATTTTGTAAACGCGATTGTTCAAAGCTGCCGGAGAATTCCGGAGGGCGGGCGCGATGGTTGAATTTGCGTCCCCCATTGCACTACCGGACGGCAGGATGATCGCGTCGGGCCGGGCCGCAAGCGCAGCTTCATCACTAAAACGAGGATAGGCCGAAGCGACTTCGCCAGTCACCGAAATTCCGCCGGCTCTTCGTAAAAGATCAGTGAGATATGACTCGCGGCCAATCGTGTAGAGCGGCGATCCCGACACCTGGTAGAAAACTCTCACCGGCTTTTGATCCTTCGTGGCGGCTAAGACGGCATCGGCGCGTTTCTTCAAGTCGGTCACTAGGTTGGCGGCACGAGTGGCTTCGCCAAACATGTCTCCCAAAGTTTGAATGGATCGGAATACATCATCCAAACTTTGAGGATTGGTCACATAGACTGCGATCTGCTGATCGTTCAATTGACGTGTGAAGGCTTCAAGCTGAGACGCAGTTGAAACCAGGACCACTTGCGGCCTGGAGGCGATGATGCGCTCGATGCTGGGCGTCATCGTGTCGCCAACTTCGGCCACCGCTTTTGCTTCGGCGGGGTAATCACAGTACCGCGTGCGGCCCACCAGGCGATCGCCGGCGCCGACCGCAAAAACTATTTCGGTAAGATTAGGCGCGAGGGAAACGATTCGATCGATCTTTCGGGGCACCAGTACCCGGCGTCCGGCTTCGTCAGTAACTTCGTGGAGTTCGTTAGGCGGTGTGACGACCGGGCCAGATCTGCGGAAGCATGATGATGAGAGGATCATCAGCATTGCCAGCACGAAAACTTGGAGTCTGACTTTGGAGTGCGGCGACTGGTCGCCGCTTTTGCCAAAGCGCCCACAAGTGAGCGCACTCCATAACTTCTCTCTAAAAACCAAAATCCCGCCACCTTCCTGCCTCGCGAAAACGACAGGTAGCGACGGGATCTTCTTTAGGAAAAGAATTCCACTGCGGCCTGAACACCTTTTCGCGGGCGCTCAAAAAAAGCTGCGTAACGTCCGGGCAGGTCTCCTGGCTTTGATGGCCGTCTTCAGCGGCGATCATTCACAGTGGCGCGACCGCGCGGGATTCTCACCCGCTTCCCTATTCTCCCCGCTTTTATGCGGGGCACCTGAACGTATTTAAAAGAACTCTCGGAAACGTGGTGTTCCCGGATTGCGCGCGCAAGTTATCATGCGCGCCGCGGGATGTCAAAATCTTGCGTGAAGCAGCGAACTAGAAATCTTCTTCGGCTCGCAAGTGGAGCTGGATCGCCAGGTAAATTCTTACTGTGCGGTTTGTCTTTGCGGCTCTGCGTCTTTGCGTGAGTATCTCTGCGCGAACCGCCAGGTTTCACGCAAAGACGCCAAGGCGCAAACACTCGGAAAGCCAAATCAAGGCACCACCAATGCCACCAGACGTTGACCTCCGTGTTTCCCTTATTGATACTCAAGAGCAAAGGAGAACTGAATATGCATCCCCGAATTGAGGAAGTGATCAATTATCTCGATGGCGAGCGGGCCGCGCTGCGCGACGCAGTCGAGCAGGTGCCGGCTGAGCTTCGCGACAAGCAGCCCGGATCCGATCGATGGTCCGTGGCGCAAGTCCTGGAACACCTCGGCATTATCGAAAAGCGTGTCGGTCTGGGTTTGACCAAATGGGTGAGTGAGGCTCGTGACACGTTGGGACCAGAGGCAGACACGTCTTCAGTGATGAACAGTCTTCCGCGTCAGTTGATTATCGATCGCAGTCAGCGGCGGAACGCTCCTGAAGAAGTCCGGCCGCCCGGAGAGATCGACGCCAAGCGTGCCTGGGAAGTTCTCGAAGGCACGCGCGAGACTTTGCGTTCAGCATTTCTTAGCGGCGACGGCCTCGCCTTGAGTGAAGTGGTGCAGCCACATCCGATATTGGGCCCCATCAATATTTATCAATGGCTGCTGTTTGTGGGTAGCCACGAGGAGCGGCATACGGCGCAGATACTCGAAATCGCTGAACAGTTTAAAGCGGAACCAGGCGCCGCGGCCGGGTCAGCCCCGGCTTAGAACTCCGAGGAGCATCAGGTTACATGATCAAAACCGTCGAATGGACCAAGGATGGCGTCTCGATGCTCGACCAGCGCCTGCTTCCTAACGAAGAGAAATACTTGATATTGCGCTCGTACGATGAAGTCGCCGAGGCGATCAAGAAGATGGTGGTGCGCGGTGCGCCGGCCATCGGCGTGGCTGCCGCCATGGGCCTGGCGTTAGGCGCGAGTCAATCGGTGGGCACCTCGGTCGCCGACCTCGAATTTGATTTCAAGTACATGTGCGAGGTGATGGGCGCCACACGTCCCACGGCGGTGAATTTGTTTTGGGCCATCGAGCGAATGCGCGGCGTCATCAAGAAAGCAAAGGCGGAAAAGATTGTCGACGTCGAGGAGGTGAAGCAACGTTTAGTCGACGAGGCGCAGGCGATCTTCATAGAGGACATCGAATCAAATCGCGCGCTCGGACGATTTGGAGCAGATTTGATTCCGGACAATGCCACCGTGCTCACCCACTGCAACGCGGGGGCGCTCGCGACCGCCGGCGATTATGGAACTGCGCTCGGCGTAATTCGGGGCGCGATTGATGCGGGAAAGAAAGTCGCGGTCATTGCCGACGAAACCCGGCCGTTCTTACAAGGATCGCGTCTGACAGCCTGGGAGTTGGCCAAAGACAACATTCCGGTCACGGTGATCACCGACAACATGGCTGGTCACGTGATGAAACTGGGCAATATTGATTGCGTCGTGGTAGGGGCGGATCGGATTGCGGCCAACGGAGACACGGCCAATAAAATCGGAACCTATATGGTGGCCGTGCTCGCCAAAAAACATGACATCCCGTTCTATGTCGCGGCCCCGATTTCCACAATCGATCTGGCGATTCCTTCTGGCGAGCAGATTCCGATCGAGGAGCGCGATGCCAAAGAAGTAACGCACGTGCGGGACTATCAACTGGCGCCTGATGGCGTTTCGGTGAATAACTTTGCCTTTGACGTGACGCCGAACGATCTGATTGCAGCAATCATTACCGACCGCGGTGTTGCGCGTTCTCCTTTCACCGAAACTCTGCGTAACCTTGTTACCGCGCGTTCTGTTTCTGCCCCGTGAGATTCGAGCCGTGTGATGACTGCTTCAATAAACCGACAAACGCTTTCATTACCACCTGAATTCTCAAAGCACGTAAGCTCTGCCCTCGATGCATGGTCCGCCGGCAACAATGTCGAGCGCCTGTGGGCCAATGATGCTTCGCTCTGGACTGGAAAAGACGAAGACAAGTGGCTGGGCTGGCTGACGCTTGTCGACGAGCAGCGCAAGACCCCGCGACGTTTTGCTAATTTCGCCGCTGAAGTTAGAGACGCGGGCTTTGCGCACGCCTTGGTGCTCGGCATGGGTGGCTCAAGCCTTTGCCCGGAAGTTTTGAAAAAGTCGTTTGGAAGGATCGAAGGCTTTCCCGAACTTCACGTTCTGGATTCGACCGATCCAGCTCAGGTCAAATCCTTCGCGGACCGCATCGATCTCACTAACTCGCTGTTTTTCGTTTCCAGCAAATCGGGCACAACGCTGGAACCTAATATCTTCAAACAGTATTTCTTCGAGCGTGTACGCGAAGCGGTTGGCGACGCCGAAGCGGGCAAGCGCTTCATCGCCATCACCGATCCCCGATCAAAACTGCGCCAGGCAGCTGAGCTCGATCACTTTCGCAAGATCTTCCTCGGCGTGCCCAGCGTCGGCGGGCGATACTCGGCATTCTCAGATTTTGGTCTCGCACCGGCGTGCGCGATGGGCATCGATGTCGAAAGATTCCTGGAAAGCGCCGCGGCCATGGCCGATGCCTGCCGTCGCCCACCGATGGACAATCCGGGAGTAATACTGGGGGCGCTGCTTGGCGTGGCCCACAACCAAGGCCGCGACAAGCTCACCGTGATCGCGTCGCCCGGTATCAACGACTTCGGCGCGTGGCTCGAACAACTGGTGGCAGAATCGACGGGGAAAAACGGCAAGGGCATCATTCCCGTCGATCGAGAATCCCTTGGCCCGGAAGATATCTATGGTGACGACCGCCTTTTTGTTTACCTGAGATTGGAATCGGCGCCCGATTCGTCACAGGATGACGGTATCGAGGAAGTTTCGTCCGCAGGCCATCCTGTCATCCGAATTTCAATTCCGGGTGTTTACGATTTGGGGCAGGAATTCTTCCGGTGGGAAATCGCGACGGCGGTGGCCGGCTCGATCATCGGCATCAATCCGTTTAATCAACCGGACGTGGAAGCAAGCAAGATCGAGACGCGAAAACTTACCGAACAATACGAGGAAACCGGATCACTGCCGGAAGAAACTCCACTGTTCGAAGGCAATGGCATCAAGTTGTTTGCTGGCGAGAAAAACGCCGCCGCGCTGGAAAGTAGCGCCGGCGATGCTTCGATCTCAGGCTATCTCAAAGCCCATCTCGACCGCATTCAACTTAATGACTATTTCGCGTTGCTCGCTTACCTGGAAATGAACGACGCGCATGAGCATCAATTGCAATCGTCGCGTCACGCCGTTCGCGATGCGAAAAGGGTGGCGACGTGCCTTGGGTTTGGACCGAGATTTCTGCACTCAACCGGACAGGCTTATAAAGGCGGGTCGGACTCAGGAGTCTTCTTACAAATCACCTGCGACGATGCCGCGGATTTGCCAGTGCCGGGCCAACGTTACACGTTCGGAGTAGTGAAAGCCGCGCAAGCACGTGGAGATTTCGCGGTGCTGGCTGAGCGTGGCCGGCGAGCGCTGCGTGTGCATTTGGGAGCAGATGTCGATGAGGGGTTGGCTCGGTTACACGCGGCAATACGTGAAGCCATCGGTTAAGGTCGGCGAACGAGAGGTCTTTTCAATATGCAACTTGGAATGATTGGCCTGGGGCGGATGGGCGCCAACATGGTTCGCCGGCTGATGCGCGGCGGACATTCATGTGTCGTTTGGGATGTCAGTCCGGACAGCGTCGGGAAGATGGCCGCAGAAGGTGCGACTGGGGCTGACTCGCTTGCCGACTTTGTCACTAAACTCGCTAAACCTCGCGCTGTCTGGATCATGGTGCCGGCCGGTGAAGCCACCGAAAATACCGTGACGGCCCTGGGCGCGGAACTCGAGGCCGGCGATACGATCATCGACGGCGGCAACTCGTATTTCAAAGATGACGTTCGGCGCGCGAAAGCGTTGGCGGAAAAAGGCGTCAACTATGTCGACGTGGGAACCAGCGGCGGCGTCTGGGGACTGGACCGTGGTTACTGCATGATGATTGGCGGACCCACAGAGTCAGTTCGCCGGCTCGATCCAATCTTCAAAACGCTGGCGCCGGGACCTGGCAACATCGTGCGCACCACGGGACGGGAAAAAGTAACGGGCACTGTTGAAGACGGCTACCTCCACTGTGGCCCCGCCGGCTCAGGCCATTTTGTAAAGATGGTCCACAACGGAATCGAATACGGTTTAATGCAGGCTTACGCGGAAGGCTTCGATATTTTTCACAACGCAAACTCGAAGGAGCTGCCTGAGGATATTCGCTACGATTTGAACGTAGCGGACATCGCGGAGGTGTGGCGGCGCGGGAGTGTCATCTCATCCTGGCTTTTGGATCTGACGGCGATGGCGTTGCTCGAAGATCCCGAGCTGGCGAATTACACAGGCTTTGTTCAGGACTCAGGCGAGGGACGCTGGACTATTCAGGCAGCGATCGAAGAAGCCGTGCCGGCTGAAGTTTTGAGCGCAGCCCTCTACACCCGTTTCCGATCAAGACAGGAACACACATTCGCCGAAAAGATCCTTTCGGCCATGCGGCAAAAGTTCGGCGGGCATCTGGAACCACGCGCCAAGGGGTAACGGTCAGAAGCCCGACCGTCAGGGAGGGGGCACCCTTACTTACGCGTGGGCTTCTGACATCTGAAATCCAAAATGGAAAATGACTCTGCAAACTTGTCTGCGCATTCCAGTCCACCGTGCGTGATGGTCATATTCGGCGCGTCCGGCGATCTCACGAAAAGAAAACTAATCCCTGCGCTCTACAACCTGCGAAAAGCTCAACTGCTTTCAGAGAATTTTGCAGTGATTGGCGTCGCGCGCGCCGAAATGCATGACAAAGAGTTCCGCAGCCGGCTGCGCGATGACATGAATGAATTCGCCACCGAAAAGGTCGACGAAGAGATCTGGAAGTGGCTCGAGGATCGGCTTTATTACCTACCGGGGGATTTTGAAGATGATGAAACCTACGCGCGGCTGAAGACGCTCCTGGAAAAGGTTGATAAAGAGCGTAACGGCGAAGGTAACTACTTTTTCTATCTCGCCACCGCGCCCGACTATTTCGCTTCGGTCGTGCAACGAATCGGTTCCACGGGGCTGACCGGTGAAGAAGAGGGCCGCTGGCGGCGCGTGATTATAGAAAAACCTTTCGGCCGAGATCTGGAGTCGGCGCGCAAGCTCAATCTGGAAATCAAGAATGTTTTGGACGAGCGCCAGATCTATCGCATCGATCACTATCTGGGAAAAGAGACTGTTCAAAACATTCTGATCTTTCGGTTCGGAAACAGTATTTTCGAGCCGATCTGGAACCGCCGCTACGTCGAACATGTTCAGATCACCGCCGCTGAGACGGTCGGCGTCGAACAACGAGGCGCTTACTATGAAACGGCGGGCGCGTTGCGCGACATGGTGCCTAATCACCTGCTCCAGCTCGTCACACTGACCGCAATGGAGCCGCCGATTTCATTCGGGGCAGATGCCGTGCGTGACGAGCAAGCGAAGATTCTCCACGCGATTCAACATCTCTCGCCGGAAGACGCGCTATCGCGGGTGGTGCGTGGCCAATACGAAGAAGGCGAGGTCAAGGGCGAAAAAGTTGCGGGCTATCGTCACGAACCAAATGTGGCGCCCGATTCCCACGTCGAGACCTTTGTGGCCCTGAAGCTTCTGATCGACGACTGGCGCTGGGCGGATGTGCCGTTCTATATACGCACCGGCAAACGTCTCGCCGCGCGCGACACGGAAATCGCGATTCAATTCAAGCAGCCGCCCTTCGTGCTTTTCCGTAATACGGCTATCGACAAACTAACTACCAATCGTCTGGTGTTACATATTCAACCGGACGAAGGCATTAGTTTACGTTTCGGCGCCAAAGTACCGGGGGCAACGGAAAGCATCGGCGCGGTCGATATGGATTTTGATTACGAAGATTACTTCGGGGACACGCCCAGCACCGGATATGAACGCCTGCTTCACGATTGCATGGTGGGTGATGCCACGCTGTTTCAACGCGCAGATCAGGTGGAAGCTGGTTGGGCGGTAGTGGCCCCAATCCAGGAGGCCTGGCAAAACGAGTCGACGCCCACCTTGGCTAAATATCCTGCGGGAAGCTGGGGCCCGAAAGAGGCGGACGAATTATTGGCGCGCGATGGTCGTAAGTGGGAGCAAACCTATGACGTCTCAAGTGAAAACCGCCGCCGGTAAGGTGTGGGTCTGACGTCTCTTCAACCGCCGGCGACAGGAGTTGGCTCTGACGGCAGATAACGTTGGGTGCGGTTCGCACGCCGCCAGCCCGGCTTTTGATTGAACCGCTTTTCGTGCCGCTCAACACATTCCCAACAAAGGTAATGCGGTCGATTGTCCGATCCGATCGATTCGATGACATGGTTTGTGACGCGATCGCAGCGTTCACAGCGGCGAACAGTTTCTTGTTCTCCCATTGTGCTCCCTCTTGAAATTGTCAAGACGAGTCCGATTCATTATCAGCTATTCACACCGACGTTTCCAGGACGCCGCGATATGAGAGTTTGCCATCGATGATGCGGGCCACGCTGGTAAAAGGATGTGCTTCAGACTTGCCCGCATCGATGATGTGGATTACCTCGACACCGTTAGCCTTCAAATAATCAGAGATTAAGCTGCGATGGCAGCGCCACCAGACCGCTTCCGCACACATCACCGCGCAGCGCTGCTCCTGCGCGACGCCAATCAATCGATCAATTGCCGCCCGAAAGGCTTCGGTTTCCATGTAGTCCGCATAGCCACGAAATGAATCGTTGCGCCACGCCATATTAAGTGAGTCCGGTTTCGAGCGGCGCCGTCCACCTAGTTCCGGGGTGTGTTGGTACTCGATTCCGGACGTGTGTAATGAAGCGCGAAGGTTATCTCGATTGAAATGCGGATAGCGACGCGACCCGGGAAAGCTGCGTACGTCAGCGAGAACTTGCAGGTCGAATGATTTCAGAATTGCCACGAACTCTTCGATCGATCGCGTTGAGTGACCGACCGTCCAGATCTTTAATGCCGTCCTGGTTTCCATAACTTGAGTAACTCGCTGTCTGCCCTATCTTACGACAGCGGTTCTGAGGCGACGCAGCGCAGGCGTCTTAAGCGTTCGCAGCATGTTGTGCAATCAACGTTTTCTTCAATGGTTGAAACACATTAAGGGGAAAATACTTCTTGACACTCAAGAACAGGCAGAGTATAAGGCGCGTGCCCAAGGCTTCTTATCTTGACGTGCCGCGCGGTGCGTTCTCACAAAGACGATGCGAAGTAGTCTTTAGGTTCCGATTTTGATCGGAATCCGCGCAAACCTCTCAACCAGTTAAGAAGACGAGCCGATCCCGATCCGGGCCTGAATGAGTTCAGCAGAAACCCCCTTTCCGAGGAGTTAAGCCATGGCAAACGGAGAATCAGGTAAGCCCAAACCAGCCGCCACAGAAACCACAACAATGCCATCACCAGGAAGAGACGCTATGGGCACTGTCTGGATCGTTGCGGTTACTGCTTATCTCGTCGTGGCGATAATTGCAGTCATGTGGGCATTGGTTGCGCTGTGGCCTCCGCTAAAACCAAACAAGCAAGTTCCTGCTCCAACGGCCTCGCCGTCTCCGTCTCCAACTGCTTCCGCAACGCCAACGCCAGGAGGCACGGCTACTCCGTCCGGCAGACAAACTCCCGCGACCAGACCTACACCGACACCGACGCCTCAGCAAACACCCACGCCCACCGTCGCGTCGTCCGCGTCGCCTAACGCAACGGCCAATCCGCCTTCCTCTGCGGGGGGCAACGTCGGCGCCGCTTGTGCTGAAGAGAATCGGATCAAGGGCGAGTATTGTCTTGACGAGAAAGGTGAAAAGCGTGAAGGGGTTTCTCCGGCGCGTGTCTTTGGGTGGTGCGGATGTATGTACGATGAAGACCGCTTGCTGTTCATCGTATTACTCGCCGGCGCTTTCGGCAGCTTAATTCACGGTCTCCGCTCGTTTGTTTGGTACGTGGGAAATCGGCGCGCCGTCAGGAGTTGGAGCGCTTTCTACATTGCTCTGCCTTTCATTGGCTCCGGACTGGCGTTCATCTTCTACCTCGTGATCCGCGGAGGGTTCTTTTCGCCCAGTGCTTCGGCTGAGCTGACCAGTCCCGTTGGGTTTGCCGCCGTAGCGGCGCTCATCGGTATGTTCACCGAGCAGGCCGTAATCAAGCTGAAAGGCGTTAGCGAAACAATTCTCTCACCTGCAGAAAAGGGCAAAGATCACATCGATGGACCGAAGGTTACGGCCATCGCCCCGGCGGTTGGACCACCGGAGGGCGGAAATGAAGTGAAGATCTCAGGTGAGAATTTCACCAAGCCGGTCAAAGTCAAATTCGGCGTTGTCGATGCGACGATTGTCGGTGAACCTTCGCCCACGTCGCTCACGGTTACTGTGCCTGCCCACCCTGAACTCAAGGAAGAAAAGGTGGACGTGGTCATTACCAACAGCGACGATCAGCACACCACCGAACGTGCGGCTTACGAATACAAGCGGGCCGCTCCTCCTGGAGGCGCCCAGCAGCCTGCGACGGGCGTCAACTCTCAGGAAACAGACACAGCCGATGTCCATGATGTGGATCTGAAACCTGATACAGGAGATGAAGAGCTCCCGATCAGCGAAGGAGGTGTCGGATAAAATGGCTTTCAAACTCACCTGGCTGCCTGATGTTTTGAAAAACGCCGGTCTGAAAGTTTCGCCGGTCGCGGGATGGGAAACACGCGGGCTCGGTAATGTAGGAGATATCTTCGGTATTATCTGCCACCACACGGGTGTCAGGAATCCAAACAAGCTGAACATGCCGACGCTGAAGTCGCTGCGTGACGGTCGCAAGGCGGAACCGGGTCTTGCTGCTTTGCCCGGGCCGCTGGCCCAACTGGGTCTCGGTCGCGACGGCACTTATTACATCATTGCCGCGGGACGCGCCGCACACGCGGGCAAAGGAAGTTACAAAGGCGTGAGCGGTAACCTGCGGTTCATCGGCATCGAGGCTGAGAACTTCGGCAACCAGGCAGTCGATCCGTGGCCGGCGATTCAGCTCGAAGCCTACCAACGCGGTGTGGCGGCAATCCTGAAGTTTCTCGGAAAGGACTCGAGCTTCTGCTGTGGCCACAAAGAGTACGCACCGGGAAGAAAGAGCGACCCCAACCTCAACATGAATGATTTCCGCGCCGCAGTCGACGGATTTATGGCAGGCGCTGAACCGGCACACGATCTGATCCCGCCCGTCGAGCCGGCGCCTCCCACGACGGGGTCAACGCCGCGTAAGACCATTCGTCGTCCCATGAAAAGTGATCTGGTGAAAGAACTCCAGAAGAAGCTTAAGCTCGACGCCGACGGAACGTTTGGGCCGAAGACGGAAGCAGCGGTCCGCCAGTTTCAGCGAGACCATAACCTGACGCCCGATGGAATTGTAGGACCGAGAACCTGGGCCGCGCTGGATGCGTGAGCCCGGTAATTCTAACAAAGTCTTTCGGGACTCAGACGACGTGCAAGGGAGGAGTATCAGAAGCATATGCCGGACACCGGAACTGTAATACCTCAAGGGTTGAATCTTCGCGCGACCGCCGGCGGCACAGTGATTACCGTATTGCCGCAAGGAACGACCGTTCAGATTCTCGACACACAAGGCGATTTTCTTAAGGTCAACGCCAATGGACAGGTCGGCTTTGTGGCGGCCAAGTTCATTCAGCGAAACGCGGGACCAGGAGGAGGGGTCGTGCCGGGAGGAAGCTTTCACTTCGTGGGCGACAAGGCGGTCGCTCCGGACGGAACTGTATTTGGGAAGCGGTTCAAGCTGGGCATCTTTAATTACGGCAGCACTTCGATCGCGGATTTTGTCAGCGCGAACGAGGGTGTCTTTGCGGGTATTTCGCCTTCTCGTCTGCGCGTCATGTCGGCCGTCTCGGCTAACGAAGGGAAACTCGAAGCGATCAATACATGGGACAGTGCTTTCCTCACCTTCGGCTGCTTCCAATGGACCGTCGGCACTGGGAATGCCGCCGGAGAACTTCCGGGAATGGTCAACAAGTTGAAGCAGAAAGATGTGGGCACTTTCAATCAGTTGCTGGGACAGTTTGGGCTCGACATTGCATCGGTAAACAGCCCGGCCGGTCAACCACCCACCGGATTTTTCTCGTTCAATGGCGCGGCGGTACAGAGCGTGGCCGACAAGCAAAGCAAACTGCGAACGCTGGAAGTGGCGTTTCGGTTTTTCAAGGCGGG
>DATENS010000017.1:0-9018 GCA_035274925.1 Pyrinomonadaceae bacterium
AAATCACCGACGATGATTACGGGGTGATCGACAATGTGGGCGACAAGTTCCTGATTGAGACAAATCATAACGCGCCGAATGGCAAGGTGGTGCTTTATGATCCCAAGACCGCAACCTGGAAGGACGTCATTCCGGAAAAACCCGAACCGCTGGAAGTTACCAACACGGTCGGAGGCAAGCTCTTCGTCACCTATCTCAAGGATGTCACCACTCGCGCGTACGTTTACAGCCTTGACGGCAAGCTGGAGAACGAGATCGTCATGCCGGGCCCAGGCTCGGCCAACGGGTTTGGCGGCCGCATGGATGACAAATTCCTTTTCTACAGCTTCGCGACATTCAATCAGCCGCCCACCATCTACAAGTACGACATTGCTACAAAGAAATCTTCCGTTTATCGCACGGCCGATATTCCCGGTTTCAATACCGGAGACTATGAAACCAAGCAGGTTTTCTTCAACAGCAAAGATGGCACGCGCGTCCCGATGTTCCTGACCTACAAGAAGGGGATTAAGCTCGACGGTAGTAATCCCGCGTTGCTCTATGGCTACGGCGGTTTCAACAGTACGACCAGCCCGGGCTTTAGCGCTCTGCGCGTGGCGTTACTCGAGCAAGGAGTAATTTACGCGTCGGCGAATATGCGTGGTGGGGGCGAATACGGAGAGAAGTGGCACGAGGCCGGAACGAAACTTCAGAAGCAAAATGTGTTCGACGACTTCATCGCTGCGGCTGAGTATTTGATTAAGAGCAAATACACTTCGCCATCGAAGTTGGCAATCTCAGGAGCTTCAAATGGCGGATTGTTGGTGGGCGCCGTCGCGAATCAACGTCCCGAATTGTTCCGCGCGGTGCTTCAACACGCGGGCGTCATGGACATGTTGCGCTTTCACAAGTTTACAATTGGGGCCGCGTGGATATCCGATTACGGCTCCAGCGAACAAAACGAAGCGATGTTCAAGGCGCTTTATGCCTACTCGCCGATTCACAATGTGAAGGCCGGCACCAAATATCCTGCGGTGCTGATAACCACTGCGGATCATGATGATCGCGTCGTGCCGGCGCATTCATTCAAATACGCGGCGTCCCTGCAAGCAGCCCAGGCTGGTGACCTTCCGGTGATCATTCGCATTGACACGAAATCGGGACACGGCGCCAGCAGCACCACAAAACAACTGGAGCAAACTGCCGACACTTATTCATTCATCCTCTACAACCTCGGTGTTACGCCGAAGCTGTGATGGAGAGGCAAGCTGTTAGGAGTTGGAGGGGAAGTCTGAAAAGGCTTCCCCTTTTACTTTTAGGACTTGGTTAGAACCTGAGCGAAAGACAACTTAGTCCGCCGTCCATCTTTTGAAACTCAGACATCTCGAGTGCGATCGTTTTATAGCCGAGCGCCTGCAATCTTGATCCAAATGCCGGATAACCCGCGGCAATCAGCACGAAATCATTTACCCTGACACAGTTGGCCGCGTATTCCTCGCCACTAGCGACGCGAACCAATTCATAGCCGCTAAACTCTGCGCGATCTGCGAGGGCTTCAGTGACAACCAGACGATTGTCGCCGAGATAAGTGAGGCCGCTCTTGAGGTGAAGCAGGTCTGACGTCTGATCCACGGACGGGACCGTGCGACGAATATCCACGAAGCTTGAAGAGTAACCAGCGTCTTTGAGGAATTCAGACAACTGTTTTGCACCTGCTTCATTTGTCCGGTCTGAGATTCCAATAAAGAAATGACGCTCAGCCTGGCAAACATCCCCACCATCGAGTGTTGCCGGCGATTCAATTGCGCGAAGGGCGGAGACCGGAAGCACACCGGCGAGCGCCGCTCGAACGCTGTCGACTTCACCTCGCCGGCTGGCCGCGCCGGGCCGCGTGAGAATCGCGATTGGGCCACCACTCCGGTTCGCAGAGACACCTTCAACCAAAACCGCTGCGTCTTCGACGAATGTTGAGTCCGGATGCGCCCCGTCGACTTCCAGCCTCGTGAGTGCTAATCCACAATCTACGAGAGTACGACAATATGCTTCGTGCTGAAGAAGCGCTCGATCAAGGTCCGGTGGGCCGAGGCCTGCAGTTGTCAGACCTTTAGAAAAGTTAGCGCCCGGTGGCCGGACGATGGCGCGGGTGAACATGAGTGGGCATGTTAACTCGTCTTGAGGAAAAGTCAGCGTGAATTTTTGAGACAAGTGCGCGCGAAATCTGCTAGATTGCGCTCTTAAAACACTTTCAGCTGAAGGAGTCGTGGCCAATGAAGACGCTGATAGCAGCCGGTATTTTCCTTGCAGGTTTCCTGGCCTTATTTCAATTTACTGAGAGAGCGGAAACAAAAATGACCACTGCGAAACTTCAATTCGCAATTTCCTTTCCCGCCAGTGTCAGCAAAGATGCGCTCGATGGCCGGATGCTCCTGTTAATTTCCACCAACAATGAAAAAGAGCCGCGATTTCAGATTAGCGAAGACCTGAGCACGCAACAGGTGTTTGGCATCGATGTCGATAATTTGAAGCCGGGTCAGGTCGCAACCCTTGATGCGAACGCTTTTGGATACCCGCGACGGAGTCTGTCAGACGTGCCGCCGGGCGAATACTGGGCGCAGGCGCTGTTGCATCGTTACGAGACTTTTCATCGCAACGACGGGCACACCGTGAAGCTGCCGATGGATCGCGGCGAGGGTCAGCAGTGGAACCGCGCGCCCGGTAATCTTTACAGCACACCGCAAAAGATCAAAATTGATCCCAACAATGCCGGCACCATCAACTTGAGTCTCGATCAGATCATTCCGGCGATCGATCCGCCGAAGGACACCAGGTACGTCAAACACATCCGCATTCAGAGCGAGCGTTTGACGAAGTTCTGGGGCCGTCCCATGTACCTGGGTGCGCACGTGCTTTTGCCGGAGGGATTCGACTCTCATCCGGAGGCGCGCTATCCGCTGGTAATCTTTCACGGTCACTTTCCCGCAGATTTCGGCGGCTTTCGTGAAGCGCCGCCCGACCCAAACCTCAAGCCGGAATACAGCGACCGCTTTCACCTCGAAGGCTATAACCGGATTCAGCAGGAGTATGCACATCAGTTTTACAAGGACTGGACGTCGAAGGACTTTCCACGCTTTCTAATTGTGGAGATCCAGCACGCTAATCCTTTTTATGACGATTCGTATGCGGTGAACTCAGCCAACCTGGGGCCGTATGGCGATGCGATCACTTACGAACTGGTGCCCGAAATTGAAAAACGGTTTCGCGGAATCGGTCAGGGCTGGGCACGATTCCTTTACGGAGGATCGACCGGCGGTTGGGAAGCGATGGCGGTACAAATGTTCTATCCGGACGAATACAACGGAAGTTGGGCCGCATGTCCTGACCCGATCGACTTTCGAGCGTACACCGCCGTCAATATTTACGAGCACGAGAACGCATACTATGCGGACGCGAAGTGGAAACGAGTGCCGCGTCCGGGCAAGCGAAATTATCTGGGCGAGCTGGCGGCGACTGTCGAGGACATTAACCAAATGGAACTCGCGCTGGGGACGAACAGCCGCTCGGGAGGCCAGTTCGATATCTGGCAGGCAGTGTACTCGCCCGTGGGCAGCGACGGTTATCCGAAGCCGATCTGGGACAAGCAGACGGGCAAGATCGATCGGTCAGTAGCTGAGTACTGGCGTCAGCACTACGATCTCGGTTACATCCTGAAGCGGGACTGGGCAAAGTTAGGGCCGAAACTCGAAGGCAAGCTTCACATCTACGTCGGCGAGGCTGACAACTACTTTCTCAACAACGCCGTCTATCTGGTCGAGGACTTTTTGAAGACGACGAGGAACCCCTCTTACGGGGGCGAGGTCGATTACGAGCCGCGTGCCGAGCATTGCTGGAAC
The DNA here is from genome assembly GCA_035274925.1 of Pyrinomonadaceae bacterium. GTDB lineage: Bacteria > Acidobacteriota > Blastocatellia > Pyrinomonadales > Pyrinomonadaceae > UBA11740. Next base: position 3,870 of record DATENS010000017.1, read on the forward strand.
GGAGATCACACGCGCGCGAACGCGTACTCGCGATTGCGCTACCATCAGTTTTATGCCCCAAAAATAATGGCGCGCATCATGAAGAGCGCGCCACCGGGAGCGGATTTGAAGAGCTGGAGATACTGAGAACTTGTCAGAACCGCCTGCGGTAGCGGGCGGTTTGTTTCGCGCATCAAAACTTCAACCGCCCGCTCCGACCTCACTTCTTACGAGCTAAACCCTCGTTTCTTCATCAGCGCCTCGACCTTGGGATCGCGGCCGCGGAACTTGCGATAGCCTTCGGCCGGGTCGATCGTGTTGCCTACTGAGAAGACATTCTTGCGCAGCCGGTCGGCAACCTTCCTGTCATACGGGCCGCCCGCTTCCGTGAATGCGCCGAAAGCGTCCGCCGTGATCACGTCCGACCACAGATAGCTGTAGTAGCCAGCCGAGTAGGAATCGCTCGAAAAAATGTGCATGAATTGCGGCAAGCGATGTCGCAGCACAATTTCGTGCGGCATTCCGATTTCAGCCAGTGCCTCTTTTTCAAAGGTACGCGCGTCAACGGTTTTGTCGCCCAGCAGGTGCAATTTCATGTCGAGGATCGCGGCCGCCAGGTATTCAACCGTGGCAAAGCCTTGATTGAATGTTTTCGAGCGATCGATCTTGTCGACCAGCGCCTGCGGAATCGGCTTGCCGGTTTGATAATGAACGGCGAACTTCTGCAACACTTCGGGAGTCGACAACCAGTGTTCCATCAATTGAGAAGGGAACTCGACATAATCACGAGCGACCGCAGTGCCGGCCAGCGTGGGATAAGTAACGTTCGAATTAAGGCCGTGCAGCGCGTGGCCGAACTCGTGAAACATCGTGCTGGCGTCGTCCCACGAGATGAGCACCGGCTCGCCCGGTTTCCCTTTCACAAAATTGGAATTGTTGGAAACGATGGTCGTGATTTCGCCGTTAATGCGCTCCTGGGCCCGATAGGCATTCATCCACGCGCCTGAACGTTTGCCGGGACGCGCGAACGGATCAAAGTACCAAAGCCCGATGTGCTTGCCGCTAGTCTTGTCCGTAACTTCCCAAACGCGGATGTCAGGATGGGCCACCGGAACATTGGTCGCCGGCGTGAATTTGAAGTTGAAAAGCTCTCCCGCGACCCAGTGAATGGCTTCGCGAAGCTTGTCCAATTGCAGATACGGTTTGACTTCATTTTGATCGAGATCGTATTTGGCCTTGCGCACTTTCTCCATGTAGTAACGATAATCCCACGGCTCGATCTTGATACCCGCGCCTTCTTTGTCTGCGAGCGCCTGCATGTCTCTGACTTCTTCGTGAACGCGTGCGACCGCCGGTTTCCAAACGGCCATCATTAATTCCATGGCGCGCTCGGGCGTCTTGGCCATGGTGTTCTCGACGCGCCAGTTCGCATGGGTCGCATAGCCGAGCAGCTTCGCGCGTTCGGCGCGCAGTTTCAGGATCTGGCTAATGGTGGCGTTGTTATCGCGCTCTCCGCCATTGTCGCCGCGCATGATGAACATGCGCCAGACCTTCTCGCGCAGGTCGCGCCGCTCGGAATAGGTGAGAAACGGATCCACTGAAGATCGCGTGTTTACCACCAGCCAGCCTTGCTGTTTCTTGTCCGCGGCCGCGGCTGCAGCAGCGTCGCGCAGCGATTGCGGGAGGCCGGCGAGATCCTTCTCATCGGTCAGCGCCACAAACTGGTTGCCTTCCTCAAACAGGACATTCTGGCTGAACTTGGTAAATAGACCGGCGAGTTGTTGATTAATTTCCGAAAGGCGCGCTTTCGCCTTCGCGTCAAGCTTCGCGCCTGAACGAACAAAGTTGGTGTAATAAAGCCAGGTCAGGCGTTGCTGTTCGGGCGTCAGTTTCTTTTTGTCCGGTGAGTTGTAGACCGCTTCGACTCGTTTGAAAAGGGCTTCATTCTGGTTGATCTTGTCGTTGAAAGCCGCGAGCTTCGGCGCCATTTCTCTTTGCACCACCTGGAACTCAGGGCTGGCCATAGTCGCGCCCCACACGCCGTAAATCGTGCCGACGCGGTTAAGGGTTTGTCCGGCCCGTTCCATCGCCACAATCGTGTTTTGAAAAGTCGGCGCGGCGCTGTCATTCGCGATCTTGTCAACTTCGGTCAGCTGCTCGGCCATGGCTGCTTCGAGTGCGGGCTTGAAGAGCTCGATCCTGACGAGATCGAACCGCGGCACTCCACCATATGGCCCCGTCCATTCGGCCAGCAATGGGTTAGGTTCAGCGGCAGCCGATGTGGCAGTCGAGTTGAATTGATTGTGACCGAATGAAGCGATCGTCAGGGCAGTGAAGAGCAGCAGCAGGCTGCGCGTCAGCAGATTTTGCATAGTCGAAACCTTCCTTTATTACAAAACTTATCGCGGAGAGACTGAATCGGTGCGATTAGTATATTGGTGATGCGAATTGCTTGTACAGTCGTGTCGCAGTTTTTTCAAGGGCCCTTTTGTAAAGTTTTTGTAAATTCTTGCGCTATCGCTTGGCAGCTGCGTCTTTTTTCGAGTGCGGCGACTCGTCGCCGCTTTCAGATCAGCCCACTCCAAACTGTCCTCGGTTGCTTTGATACATACACATCGTCACAAATCGGTACTGTGAATCCGGCTCTTCTCGACGAACGCCTCCTTCACAACTAGACGTGTTGTGGCCTATCGACTGGCGCGGTGGTTGCTCTGCAGATCTTTTATCAAACGGATAGTTCGGAGGAAGTCGCAATGAATACTTTGACATTAGTAATTCTCGGTTTTCTTGCCACCGGCGTGATTATGGCGATCGTGGCCGGCATCATTCTGTTCAGCCGGAGCCGCCGCACCAGGGCGTTGCGCGCAAAATTTGGGCCGGAGTACCGGCGCGTGGCCCGTGCTGAAGGAGACGCGGCGCGCGGCGAACAAGTGTTGCGTGAACGCGAGAAACGGGTCAGGAAACTGGACATCAAGCCACTCACCGCCCAGCAGCGGACTGAATTTGCCGATGCGTGGGAACATGCGCAGGCGGAATTCGTGGATGATCCGACCGCCGCGGTTGGACATGCCGACGTGCTGGTGCAGGAAGTTATGAGCTTGCGTGGCTATCCGGTCGCGGACTTTGCTCAGCAGGTCGCCGATATTTCAGTCGATCATCCGGCAGTGGCGCAGAATTACCGCCTTGCTCACGATATCGCTGTGAAGCATGAACATGCTGACGTGGGTATCGAGAAATTGCGCGACGCGATGCTTCATTATCGCGCCTTGTTCGCTGATCTCCTTCACGATGGCGGATTGCAGCCGGTAAGACAGGTGCGGCCGGACGAGAGGCGAGCAGCTTAAGCAGTCGGCAGACAACAACGGGCAGGAGGCAGGAGCGTATTTCCTACAATCTGCTTGCTACGTCCTGCAGCCTGCTTACTTGTTGCTGTGCCAGACCTTTTTCTTCGCGGTCTTTTTGCGCCGCTTGACACCGGTGCGTCGCGGCAGCTTTTTTGGATCGGCGGTAGAGGCCTTCTTTACGTTGCCGCCTTCATCTTCGGCAATCTCGGCGAGCGTCCGTTTGGAAAGGACTGAGAACGGCTGGGTCTCGGCGATGTCGTCTTCCTTCGCGTATTCATCGCGATGTTTGATCAGCAACCACTGCCGGTCACGCGTGCGCACCAGGACGAACGAACCTTTCAACTTCTTTCCCAAGAGCACGAATTTCAGATCGCCCTTTTTCAGACCGTCCGAAACCTTTTCCACATTCTCAGGCGCGTAGACGCCATAGTCCCAAACCATCACAGTGCCGCCGCCGTATTCGCCTTCGGGAATAACTCCCTCAAAGTCAGCGTAATCGACCGGATGATCTTCGACCTGCATGGCGAGGCGTTTGACGTCCGGATCCATGGACGGGCCCTTCGGCACGGCCCATGATTTCAGAACGCCGTCGGCTTCCAGCCGAAAATCGTAATGCAATTGCGTGGCGCGATGTTTTTGTACGACGAAGATGTTGCCCAGCTCGGAAGACTTCTCTTTGGGACCTGGTTCGGGAGTGACATTAAAGCGACGCTTTTTCTTGTATTCAGCTAAGCCCATGAGAGTAGTTTCACGTTTCGAGTTTGAAGTTTCAAGTTGAGAATGTGGAGTGCACCGGCAGAGCGAAGCGGCGACGGCGCTTTGAAAGAGTATTAATCGCGCGAAAGAATGAACCAAAGCGGTGTCGCGCTAGCTTGCCATCGCGCTCCAAATTGGATTTTAAGCCCCTGCCGCATCTGCTTTCTCTTCAAACAAGTTGTCCTGGATGGGATCAAGGCCGAGAGCTTCACGAACCCGCGCAAAGCTGCGCCGGTGAATCGGCGCTGCGCCCAGCTCTTTCAGTAAACGACAATGCTCCGGCGTCGGGTAACCTTTGTGCGTGGAAAAGTTGTACCCGGGGTGGAGGGAATCCAACTCGCACATCAATGCGTCGCGAGTGGTCTTCGCGATAATTGAGGCGGCGGCAATGCTCGCCGAGAGCGCATCGCCTTTGATAATGCCGCGTTGCGGCGTGGCACAATGCGGAATGCGCCGCGCGTCAACCAAAACAAAGTCGGGTTGCGACGACAAACCTTCAACCGCTCGGCGCATCGCCAGTAATCCCGCGTGATAGATGTTTATGGTGTCGATTTCCTCGACTTCGGCTCGGCCTACAGACCAAACCAAAGCGTCGGACTTAATCTGGCAGGCGAGTTCAGCCCGAATGGCCTCGTCGAGTATCTGTTTCGAATCGTTTAAGCGGCGAAGTTTGTAATTGCGAGGGAGGATCACCGCGGCCGCGACGACCGGCCCGGCGAGCGGCGCCATGCCGGCTTCATCAACGCCGGCGATAAAATTAAAGCCCTGCTCCCACAACTCGATCTCGAAACGTAGGAGGTTGTGCAGGCGCTGGCCCTCGGCGCGATTCTTTCGCCGGCGATCGCGAATTTGTTTGGCAAGTTGATGAGCGCCCTGACGGGCGTCGGCTTCGAGCGCCTCCACCAGCCCCCGAGGGACCGGACGCGCCCGATCGACATAACGAGCTTTCAGTTCGGGAATCGATTTCGCGAGGATTACTTCAAGTGAATCCATGTGCTGAATTACTTTTCGCCGCGCAACGCTGCAATCGCGCTCTGATCTAAAACATAAACATCGGCTGCCGGAACCGA
>DATENS010000018.1:0-2035 GCA_035274925.1 Pyrinomonadaceae bacterium
CTTTTGCTCGGCTCAGTCTACGGCTTGATAATGGGCTTCGTTTTGATCGTCACCATCGCGATTCGCAGTGTCGGGGAGGAAGCCATGCTCAAACAGGAACTTCCCGGATATCGCGAGTACATGCAGAAGGTGAAGTGGCGCATGATACCGTTTATCTTCTAATCTCCCGGAGGATCTATGCACATCAAAGCACGTCTCTTTGCCATTCTGCTGATACTTGGTTGTGCGGCGATGATTTATTATGGTTGGTACCGGTTGCGCGAAGAAGGCGTTTACTCTTTGAAGATGGCGGCGTTTGCGCCGCTCGGAGTAGTTGGCGGCATCTTCCTGTTGCTCTTTCCAACGATGGGCGGCAAGCCTGAGACGACAAAGGCAAAAGTGATCGTATTCGCCGTGTTTGCAATCGGGTTGGTGGCTGGGTTAATCAACTGGTTTCTGATGGACCCTGGGTTCTTTGGTTATTAGGTAAAACGAATGCTGGACGTTTTGTGGAATGAATTGACTGCGGGGATGGCCGACCGCGGACATCTGGCAATAGTACTGCTACGGACTATAACCGCGGTGATCCTCGGTGGAATTGTGGGCGTGCAGCGTGAGAAGGTGGGAAAACCGGCCGGACTGCGAACGCACATGCTTGTGAGTCTCGGCACCGCAGTGGTGGTGTTGTCGTGTCAAGGCGTCGGTATGGAGATGGATGGTCTATCGAGAGTGATTCAGGGCATTGTCACTGGAATCGGTTTTGTTGGTGCGGGCACAATCCTCAAGTTAACTGACCAGCGAGAGATTCAAGGGCTGACAACCGCAGCCGGTCTTTGGATGACTGCCGCGATCGGAGTGGCGGTCGGACTTGGCGCCCTCGGTATTGCAGTGATTGCTACTGTGCTGACTGTGATTGTTCTTTCCCTGCAAGGCCTGGAAGAAGCCTTGAACAAAAGGGGTCAAAATCAAGGTAAATAACGTGCGCAACGTTTAGAACCAAGGTGGCAACAAAACATTATGTGTAGAAATATCAAGATGCTGCATAACTTCAAACCGCCGGCAACTGAGGCAGAGATTCGCGCGTCGTCGCTGCAATTCGTGCGGAAACTCAGTGGCTTCAACAAGCCTTCGAAAGCTAACGAAGAGGCGTTTAACCGGGCTGTAGAACAGGTGACCCAGGCGGCGCGGGAACTGCTCGACTCGCTTGTTACCACCGCGCCGCCACGCGATCGCGAAGTTGAAGCCGCCAAAGCTCGCGTGCGTTCGGCCGAACGTTTCGGCCCGGCGGTTACCGCGTCATAAGCAGGTTCGCGAAGTATCGAAAGACTTCGAAGCCGAACACAACGCCGGTCACGCCGTATAAAAACGTTTTTTGCCACGAGATTCCGTGATCGTACACGTCTCTATAAGTCGCTGAATTCTCATCAAGGCCCAGGGTAGTTGTTCCTACAGGACCAGTTCGATTGGTCACGAAGATCCTCCATAGCGCGTAACCGATAGCTGCTGGAACGACCGCAATCAGGAGGAGTCCGACATCAGCGAAGAAAGCGCGTTCCTCTAAGTCAAAGAGTTGGGAAGAACCACCGAAGCAATCAGTAATCATGCTCGATTAGACACTCCTGTTTGGTATATGTTCCGACAGACGCGATAATCCTCGGACTTAAATGGCAAACTGGCCCACCCTCTTCATTATCAGACAGTTTTTCGAGCCACTCGCCTGCGACGCAATCGTCGCGGAACTGAAATCTCTCGACGGTAGTGCCGCGACGGTCTACGGACGCACGACGTCAGGATCAATCGATCAAAACGTACGCCGGACTCTTCGCGTTAAACCTTCAAATGAAACGATCGAGCTGGTGATGCGGCGCTTGTGGTCGTGTAAGGAAGCGATCGAGAAACATTTCGCTGTTACGCTGAACGAATGCGAGGAGCCGCAGTTTCTGCGCTATCGCGAGGGTGACTTCTTCGTCGCACATCAGGATGGAAACACCGGCTTGCTGCAGTTGGACACCGAGCGACGGCGGATTTCGACGGTGATATTTCTGAGTCGTGAGTC
>DATENS010000019.1:0-3359 GCA_035274925.1 Pyrinomonadaceae bacterium
GCTCTACGCCGACACAACCTTCAGACAAATAGCGGTGTGACCAGTCCCTTGAATCTTTGTAACTTTCCGCGTATAAGCGACGTCAATCCATAAAACATTTGTAAGAGGAGTTCCCAAATGATTCGACGCCGAGTTTCCGCGACCGTTCTGCTGTTCGCTTTAATGATTCCTTATGCTGCGTTTGCGCAGCAGGTTCAACCGGCCACTACACCAGCTCCCGACGATCCAATCGCCAGGATTCGCGACGAAGGTATGAATCGATCACAGGCGATGAAAACCCTTGCGTATCTGAGCGATGTGATTGGGCCGCGCCTGACGGCATCGCCCAATATGAAACGCGCTAATGAATGGACGCGCGACACACTGGCGAAATGGGGTTTGCAGAATGCGCACCTCGAAGCGTGGGGACCGTTTGGGCGCGGCTGGACCTTGAAACGGTTTACCGCCGAAGTAGTCGAACCACAGGCCATCCCGCTTATCGCTTATCCGAAAGCCTGGTCGCCCGGCACGCGCGGAACACTCAACGCTGAAGTTGTTTACTTTGACGCGAAAGACGAAGCCGACATCGCGCGCTTTAAGGGGCAACTGAAAGGGAAGATTGTATTGACGCAAGCCCTGCGCGAAGTGAAGGCGCATTTTGAACAGCAGGGCACGCGTCATGACGATAAGAGCCTGCTCGCACTGGCGAACGCGCCGCTGCCTCGCGCGGGTGGTGGTCGCGGCGGTGCGGCCAGCCGTAATCCTGACTTTATCGCTTTGCAAAAGTTCAACGCAGCCAAAGCCCAGTTCTTTCTGGACGAAGGCGCGGCGATGGTGGTGGACTCGGGACGCGGCGATGGCGGAACGATCTTTGTGCAGGGCGCTTCTGTGCCCCAGCCTTACTCGCCACCCGGGCAAAGCGCACCGCGCCGCATCAGCGCCTGGGACAAAGAGGCGAAGATGCTGCCGCAGATGGTGGTCGCGGTCGAGCACTACAACCGCATGGTCCGCATGATCCAGGCCGGCGAACGCGTGAAGATGGAAGTTAACCTCGCGGTTGAGTACCAGGACAAGGACCTGAACGGCTATAACACCATCGCAGAAATTCCCGGGAGTGATCCGGCATTGAAAGACGAAATTGTAATGCTGGGTGGCCACATGGATTCATGGCACGCCGGGACGGGCGCTACGGACAACGGAGCAGGTGTCGCCGTGGGAATGGAAGCGGTGCGCATTATCCAGGCGCTCGGGCTGAAACCACGCCGCACGATTCGCATTGCGTTGTGGACCGGGGAAGAGCAGGGCCTGTTGGGTTCGCGCGCGTATGTCGCTCAACACTTCGGCAAAATGGAAACTCCGGCTACGACCGCCGCAGCGACGCCGGGTGGTGGAGACGGCACACCTGCTACGCCAGCGACACCGGTGCTGGTAAAGATGGCCGATTACGACAAGCTCGCCGGCTATTTCAACCTCGACAACGGCACGGGCAAGATTCGCGGCGTCTACCTGCAGGGCAACGAGGCGATCGCCGGACTCTTCCGGCAATGGCTGGCGCCGTTTCGCGATTTGGGAGCTGAGACGCTTTCACTTTCAAACACGGGTGGCACCGACCACCTGGCTTTTGACGGAATCGGTTTGCCGGGATTTCAATTTATCCAGGACGAGATCGAATACGATACGCGCACGCATCACTCAAACATGGACGTCTTTGATCGCATTCAGTCGGACGACATGAAACAAGCCGCGACCATTATGGCCGCGTTCGTCTACCAAACTGCGATGCGTGACGACAAACTGCCGCGCAAGGCGATGGCGGGAAGATAGTAGGCAGCAGGCAGTAAGCAGTAAGCAGAACAGAGGGAAGGTGAGAAGTCGTTTCGACTCTCACCTTTCTTTATGTAGAATCCCCTCCAGTGAATCACCTGCTCGAAGTTAAAGATCTGAAAACCCACTTTCCCACGCGGGCCGGCGTGGTGCGCGCGGTGAATGGCGTCAGCTTCTTCATCGATCCCGGCGAACTGCTGGGGCTGGTCGGTGAAAGTGGTTGTGGAAAATCGATGACGGCGCTTTCCGTGATGCGCCTGATCGCGCCCCCCGGAAAGATTGTAGGCGGCGAAATAATTTTTGACGGACGGAATCTGCTCACCCTCTCAAATCGCGAGATGCGCGCGGTGCGCGGCGACGACATCGCCATGATCTTTCAGGATCCGATGACCTCGCTAAATCCGGTTTTTACAGTGGGCGAACAAATTGCGGAGGCCTTGCGACTGCATCGCAACTTGTCTCGTAAAGATGCACGCGCCGCGGCGGTGGCGGCGATGCGCGAAGTCGCTATCCCCGATCCTGAACTGCGCGCCGACGACTATCCGCACCAACTTTCGGGCGGCATGCGCCAGCGCATAATGATCGCGATGGCCCTGGCCTGTGATCCCAAGCTGCTGATTGCCGACGAACCGACCACCGCGCTCGACGTTACCATTCAGGCACAGATACTCGAGCTGCTGGACGGCTTGCGCCGCACGCGCGAGTTGGCCGTGCTGCTGATTACGCATGATTTGGGAGTGGTTGCCGAAGTGGCCGATCGGGTTGCGGTGATGTACACCGGAAAGATCGTGGAAGAGTCGCCGGTTGAAGAATTATTCGCCCGGCCGCGGCATCCCTACACCGAAGGTTTGTTGCGTTCGGTTCCGAAATTGACCGCCAGGGACGTGATCAAATCCGAGCGTTTGCAAACGATCGAAGGTATGGTGCCAAAACCAACCGCGTTGCCGCCCGGTTGTCACTTCGAGCCGCGTTGTCCCTATCGCATGCCGCGTTGCCGTGAAGGCGAGATTCCGTTGTATCCGATTGGCGAAGCCGTGAAGGCGCGCTGTGTTTTGTATGATCCGGCTACCATCGCGGCTCAGGATTTGACCCAGGCGAGAATTCCCACACGGGATTGATCGATCTATCGTGACCACCACCTCTCCAAACGGAAATCCACTCATCCAGGTTCGCGGCCTCGTCAAACACTTTCCCACCGACGAAGGCGTGCTGCGCGCGGTCGATGGCGTAACCTTCGACATTTTGAAAGGCGAGACGCTCGGTTTGGTGGGCGAGTCCGGCTGCGGCAAGTCGACTGCCGGCCGTTGCATTCTCCGCCTGATCGAACCGACCAGTGGCGAGATCGAGTTCGAACAGCGCAGCGTCCTGGCTATGAATAAACGTGATTTGCGTGCGCTTCGGCGACAGATGCAGATCATCTTTCAGGACCCGCAGGCTTCACTCAACCCGCGCATGAAGGTCGGCGACATCATCGCGGAGCCACTGGTCATTCATAAAATCGGAAACAAACACGAGCGGCGCGAGCGAGTCGCATGGCTGCTGGGCAAGGTCGGCCT
>DATENS010000020.1:0-8601 GCA_035274925.1 Pyrinomonadaceae bacterium
GTTGAGTTGCGCTGCGAGATCTTCCAGCGCACTCATCGTGATCAGACAGCCTTGCGGATGGTTCGGCGCGCGCCACGCGCGAGCCGATCCGATATTGTTTGAGATCGCCGTGTGCTGTTTCTGTTGGTTCGGAATGTTGAAGATGTAAGGCATCGGTGGCGAACCACCTCCGCCGATTCCACCGGTACCCCACGACTCTGATTGCCAGCCGGTAACGGTACCGTCTTTCTTTGCGGCCAGTTTCACGTGCGCGTAAGCCGACGGCCGCGCGCCGGCCACCATCAATTCAGGTGCACGCTCGAGGAACAACTTAACCGGCGCGCCTCCCGCTTTCTTCGAAGTACGTGCGCACTCGATGCCCCACGAATCAGGTCCGAACTTGCTGCCGAATCCGCCGCCGATATGTTCCTGTTTCACGCGAATGTTTGCCGCCGGCATCTCGAGCGGCGTGGCCATCTGGTTGGCCGTGCCGGAAACGTTCTGTGTTGAGGGATGGACGAGCAGGTTTTTCTCATCCGGCCACTCAGTAATCATCCCATGCGGCTCGAGACAGCAATGCGTTATTACCGCCAGTCCATAGAAGCCTTCGCTGACAACTTCGGCTTCCGCAAAAGCCTTTGAGGGATCGCCGGCGGTGACTGCCGCCGCCGGTCTCGCGTTCTCGCCCGCGGTTTTGGGATCAGTATCGACGACCAGATGCGGCAGGACTTCGTATTGCACCTTGACCGCTCGCACGGCGTCTTCCGCGATCAGTTCGTCGACTGCAGCCACGACCACGATGTCATCGCCCGCCCACTTAATTTCCTTGCCTACGTCCTGGAGAATGCGCACAACTTTCACGCCCGGCATCTTCTCCGCCGCGCTGATATCGATGCTGACGATCTTCGCGTGCGCGTGCGGCGACCGCACCATCTTCGCGTACAGCATTCCCGGCCGCTTTATGTCCGATGAATACTTCGCGCGTCCCGAAGACTTCAACGGGCCGTCGGTTCGCGAGACACGTTTTCCAATCAAGTTGCGTTTGCCCGGTTCAGGCCAATTGTATTCAGCCATCGGCGCGTCCTCCTTCCTGGGTGCGCTGCCACACCTGCATCACTGCCGATTTGATTCCCTCGTACGTGCCGCAGCGGCAGACGTTCCCGCCCAGGCCGGACTTCATGTCTTCAACGGTCGGATGCGGATTGCGATCGAGAAAGGCTTTGCAGGCTACGACGAAACCCGGGGTGCAATAGCCGCATTGCTGCGCGTCGTTGTCGACAAAGGCCTGTTGCACCGGATGCAGCTTGTCGCCGTCCATCAATCCTTCGACCGTAGTGATCGCTTTGCCCTGGGCTTCGATGGCCAGAATCGAGCACGAATAGACCGCCTTGCCGTTAACCAGCACCGTGCACGCGCCGCAAGTTCCGCGATCGCACACGCGCTTTGAGCCGGTCAGCTCCAAATCGGCACGCAGGGTATCGAGCAAACTCATGCGCGGCTCGACTTCGGCGTTGTAACTTTTCTTATTTATGTTCAGGGTGATAGGCACTTTGCCGGGGCCATAGACTTTGACGTCCTGGCCCGCGATGCGAATCGTGCGCGTGTCCACCAGGAGCGGCACCGACAGAGTGATACCCGAAACTTTGAGAAAGTCGCGGCGAGAGAAGCCCGATGAAGATCCGGACGTGTCTTTATCCGGAGACACTTCATCTGGTTTCTGATCGTCCGCGTTCCGTTCGTCGTCACGCATGGTTCAGTCTCCAGTAACTGTAAATGGCAAGGGCGTGTCGCCCGTGAATCACGTGCCAGAAAATGTTCTTGGGGAATTCGCGGAGAGTATAACGCCGCGGCGAAAAACGCGCCAGAGGAAAGCCAGTGGGCGGTGGGCTGGTTAGTGCTCGGTAGTCAGAAAGGTTAGTCCACCTGGGCTTGCTCTGGATTCCGGCCACGGCTTGTGATATGTCCTTCGGCAAATCGGAGGCCCCCTATGAAGTCATCTTCAAAGCTCACTCTGTTTATTGGCGCGCTTGTGTGCGCTGCCTGCATCGCAAGTTGTTCCAAGTCGAGCCCGTCTTCGGCTACCGGGACCAGCGGAACCAGTTGCACTGTTTCGTTTCAGCTCAACTACACAAACAAACCCGCGGCGAATAAGGCGGTGGCAATCTTTCAACTGGTGGACGACACGGTAAAGACTGCAAAAGAATACCGACTTGGCGGCGCGACCACCGACGCGGCGGGCAAGGCAACGCTCCAATTCACTTGTCCCGCGAAAGGAACCTACGTCGTCGTGGAGGAGCTTAAGGATGAAGTGGTGATGGGTTTGCGGAGTTCGGACGGAAAGTTTCTTTCCTTTGAGTGCGGTGGCGACAAGCAGAAGTGTGAGGCAGGCAACCTTAACGCGATGCTTTTTGGAAGGTAGGCATAAACAGTGAGCGGTGAGCAGTGGGCAATGAGCAGGCGTCGAGATGTCGCAGTCGGCGACTTTGCCAACTAGTACTCACACGAAGCCGTGACGGTCGATGACGGTGTAGCGCGAGCCTTGGCTGCTTAACTCGCTTCGGATCAGGCAGACCTCTTCAGCTCTCACCGATAACCGATCAAAACCGATTTCTTTATGAAGGTTTGCCAGGTCGCGAGCGCCGTGCGGTTGGCGCAGGCGCGCGATGGTCAGGTGCGGATGAAATGGGCGCTCGTCGCGCGGGAAGCCGGCCGCGGCGCATTCGTCTTCGAGCGATTTAAAGAGAGTTTGCAGCGGAGATGGCTCGGTGGCTGACACGCCGATCCAAAGCACGCGGGGTTGGGCTTTGGTTGGAAAGGCGCCGCAGCCGGCGATCTCGATTTCGAACGGCGTGACTCTAGTTGCGGCGTGTCGCACGGCTTGCGAAAGCGATTCGATCTTTTCCACCGGCGTGTCGCCGAGAAATTTCAGCGTCAGATGAAGGTTCTCTTCGCGAGTCCAACTGGCGCGCACGTCCGGTAATTCGCGGCGCAGGAGATCGATGTGTTGCCTGATCGCGTGACGAACCTGGGCCGGGAGCTCGATGGCGATGAAGAGACGATGAGGGTTAGTGGACACAGAAGAATGAGAGCACAAGGGGACTTGACCGGTAAACCACAAATACAGAACCGGGAGCGATAGCGACCGGAAACCGCAGGACAGTTGGCGAAGCCGACGACATACCAGTAGCCCACAGCGCAAGCTGTGGGTTCAGGTCCGGCAATTAGGCCAGAGCCCCGGAGGGGCGACATATGTCGCTCGCTTCGCGAGCTTTGAACTCAATACACGCGCTGGACCCACAGCTGGCGCTGTGGGCTACTGGTATGTCGTCGGCTTCGCCGACTGGAAATTTGATCGCAGATGGTATTGAGATCATCCCTTCGGCGTGAGAATAAGGATCTCTTTTGTCGCAGCGTGAATCGCCTCTTTACTAAAGGGCAACGCGCGCGTGGTGCCGTTGCGCCAGTCTTCGAGCTGATCTTTCCAGTGCGGGCTGCTCGGCAGGCCTGATACTCCGAGGGGCACCACGTTCAGCGTCTTGTCCCAGTCGCTCGGGTCGGCAATGAATCGCATCGATACGCTCGAGCCCACATTCACAGTTGTGCCCAGAGCCCCGGTGCCGTTTTGCGGAAACGGAGCAATCGTGAATTGCAGCCCGATCAGTGGCGCCGCGGCCAGGGGATGATTGAAACGCGATTTGACCAACCCGCCCCAACTCCACTTGGCGTCATCCGCTTCCAAACTCTTCGTCAGATTCTCGCGCGCATCGGTGTAAGAGGCCTTTAACAAATCAGCATAAGTAGGGAATTCTTTGGGCAGCCAGTCAGCAGGCTGCTCGATGATGAGGCGATCGAGGAGCACTTCAGACTCGGGCCAGGTATAAGTCTTAGCCAATTCCGGTCCGAGCGCGGCGCTCAGAATCCGTGTGCGAAAGGCGGCGCGCGTCTGCGAAACGATTACCGCGACGCGCGAATCAGCGCGCAGCATGCCATCCCAGGTTTCGAAGTCGGCGATGACCTGCAAGAGCTTATCGTCAGGGGCGGCGGCCTTCAGAGTCTTTGCTGCCGCTCGCGCGAAGGTGACGTTGCCGATCGAGTAGACATCGCTCTGAATGCGGCGAAAGTCGTCGCTGTTCAGCTTCGGCTTTTCCGAAAGCAGCGTGAGAATCCGTCGCGCGCGGTAAGGTGTCGCCCAGGTGTGACCCAGGAGATACGGATAGCTGGTCCCGGCCACGCGTTGATTGGCAGTCACGATCATTCCCGAGGGTGGATCGTAAAGATGCGGTAACTTGTCGAATGGGATGAAGCCGGTCCATTCACCTTCATCGGTCGAGCCGTCGTAAGGAACGCTGCCATCGCCTGTCTTGCGAATGGGAATGCGGCCCGCGCCATAGTACCCAATGTGGCCATCAACGTCGGCGTAAACAAAATTCTGGGTTGGGCCGCCGTACTGACTGAGGGCGGTGGTGAATTCCTTCCAATTGCGAGCGTGACTGACCTCGATGAAACCAGACGAACTGAGCGCCGCCGCGTCGAGCATCGTCCAACGCAGCGCGTAACGGTTTCCGTCCTTCTCTAAAACGATCGGGCCATGACGCGTAACGGTGACGTCGAAGGTTTGTGTGTCCGTGGCTGAATCGGTAAAGCCTTTTCGCACTTTGATCAGTTCCTGCCGAACTTCCGCATCGCGCCAACCCGACGGCGTGAGGTAGCGTTTGGGATTGTCCTTATCAAACTTCTCGACATAAACATCCTGCACATCGGGCCCAAGATTCGTTGCGCCCCAGGCAATGCGTTCGTTGTGACCAATCACAATTCCCGGCACCCCCGGAAAAGTGACACCGGCCACATGATTGCCCGGCGCAATCAGCACCGTTTGATACCAGACTCCCGGCGCCGATCCGGGGATATGCGGATCGTTCGCGAGCAAAGGTTTTCCCGTGACTGTTCGCTTACCCGATACGACCCAATTGTTGCTGGCATGCAGCATCTCAAGCGCCGGCGCGTCGAGACCGAGAAACTCAAACGTCCGGCGCTGGGTCTCTCGCAATTCCTGAAGGCGGGCGAGAATTTCTTTGTCGATTGGCGGACACTGCAGGCAGGACGCCTGCGCGGCGGACTTACTATCTTTCCCGACGACGAGCACATCCAGCGGCGATTTATCAGGTGTCAGCGCTTCACGTTTTTCTTTGGGCAGTCCGGCCAGAGAAGCGCGCATCATGTCCCACTGCCATGAAGAGGAAAGATATTCGGCCATGATGGCGGCGACGACGAGTGAATCGGCAGCAGTCCACCGCCGCGGTTTGTACGCGAGAATGCGAAACTCAGGTGGCAACGTCTTGTCGGTTAGTGAATCGATGTAAGCATTCACGCCTTTGGTATAAGCATTCACCGGCAGGGCGAACGACGCCGGCATTTTCGCAGCCGCTTCGTCGAGAATGCGGGCAAATCCGAAAGTGCGATGCAGTTTGTCCTGAGCCAGCGCCCCCTGCCCGAAGATTTCGGCAAGCTCGCCACGTGAGCTGCGGCGTTGCAAATCCATCTGCCACAGCCGATCGCTTGCAGTCACGTAACCCTGCGCAAAATAGAGATCTTCGTCGTTGGCGGCTTCGATATATGGAATGCCGCGCTCGTCTCGACGGACGGTGACGCGCGCGCGCAGGCCGGGCACGGCGAGTTCCGTGCCGGTTTGTGCGACTGAGCGTGAAGGCAGACTTGAGAATGTAAATGCGAGGGCGAGTACGGGCAGAAGAATCCGCCGGAGCTTATTCATCGATTCACCTTTCAGGACCAGTTTTGGCGGCGGCATGGTAGCACAGAGGGAGGAGGCAGGAAGGCGGAACGAGAACAAATACCGGGCGACCGGGTTCCGCATTAGAGTTGGCGAAGCCAACGGCATATCAGTAGCCCACAGCGCCAGCTGTGGGTCTAACGTATGTGATTGAATTCCAAGCTCGCGAAGCGAGCGACATATGTCGCCCCTCCGGGGCTCGGACCTGATTGCGGGACGTGAACCCACAGCTGGCGCTGTGGGCTACTGATATGTCGTCGGCTTCGCCGACTGCACCGGCCGAAGGCTGCCAAACATCGAGCCGCGTTTATCAACCCGCTTTCAATACGATTGCATTTGTATTGCGGCTAACCTCAAGCCGGACGCCTCAAGTACCGCTCAAGAATCCCTCAAGTCCTTTTCTTATGCTGGCGGCATGCTATCGCCGAATTTTTGCAGCGCAATCGCCAACAACATGTGGGAATGCTTATTCCCGACGCCACTGAGGAGGACCAAAATGTTTACATCCCTACGCTATTTCGCGGCCACCGCAATCGTTGCGGCTTTGCTCAGCGTGCCTTTCATCATTTCGAATGCGGGTGCAGGCACGCAAACTGTATCTGTCATCGTGGAATTTCGCGATGACCCAGCGGCTGTTTATTCAGCAAAGCTGAAGAGCGCCGGGGCCCTGCCCTCGACTGAGCAGGTACAGGCATATCGCAACAGCCTGACGGCTGCGCAAGATCAGTTCTTGACCGCTTTGAAAAGCCGCGGGATCAACGCTCAGTTGCAAACGATTCCGGTTAAAGATGCAGCCGGCAATGTGGCGGGGAACGTCGCAGTGCGTTACACGCTTGTTTACAACGGGCTCGCACTCTCGGTTCCGGAAAGTGCCAAATCGGCGATTGCCGGGATGTCGGGCGTCAAGAAAGTTCACAACAACTCCGTCTTTCATCCGAACCTCTTCAAGAGCGTCCCATACATCGGCGCGACCCGGCTCTATGGAAGCGACCGTAATAACCTGACGCCGACTCCGGGTGTGGCGAGTGGGAACCAGGGCGAGGGAGTTATTGTCTCGGTCATTGATACCGGTATTGATTGGACCCACCCGATGTTTGGCGGCGATCAGACACCGCCACGACTTGGTGTTCTGCCGGATACCACGCCTTCGAATAAGAAAGTCATTTATCAGTTGCCGCTGGCCGACATCGTCACCGACGGATTCGGCCACGGGACGCACGTGGCGTCGACGATCGCAGGATATCTTTCCTTTGCACCGGGACCGGACGCCGTGCTTGGCACTCACAACAACGGAATTGATTCGGCCACCGGTTTCGGCGCTGATGATATTCAGCTCAATGGCGTCGCGCCGCAGGCGAAGCTTATGTCCTACAAGGTGTGCAGCGATGTACTGTCGACGGAGGGCGGCGTTGGTGGCCCGGTTGGAGGTTGTTTGACGTCCAGCATCGTGTTGGCGATCGAAGACTCTGTCAGCCCCGTGACCGTGACCGGTTATCCGAAGCCCATCGCCCATGTCATCAATATGAGCCTCGGCGGTGGCGGTGGCCCGTTTGAGCCCACGGCGGTTGCTGCCGATAACGCGACCTTGACTGGTTGCAGCGTGGTCGCAGCGGCCGGCAACGACGGTGATAAGGGTGAAATGACAGTTGGCGCGCCGGCAGCCGGCCGTCGAGTAATCGGAGTTGGAGCCTCCAACGATCCGGGCACTGGCATCAACACGATCGACGTGACCGATGGCAGCAACACCGGCATCATTGCCTACCCGCTGGGCGGCTCGGCGCCGATGAAAGCCGACATCACAAACAATTTCGTTGATTGCGGACTGGGCGAAACAGCCTCTGCCTTTCCCGCGAGCGTTAGAGGGCGTATCGCTCTAATCCAACGCGGCAGTACTGCGGATACTGATGATGTACTTGCATTGGTACCGGTCACACCGCCGGTCGCGCCTCCGGGCGCCGGCACCGGTTTGTTCGCGACGAAGGTAGCGAACGCCACGGCTGCGGGTGCAGTAGCCGCCGTGTTTTACAACAACGTGGACGGCGAGATTACGGCCGTGACTGCATACAAAACTGCGATACCGGCTTTCGGAATATCCAAAGCGAATGGCGAAAGCCTGAAAACTATCGCGGCGGATGCCTCTGGTGTTTCGGCCAAGCAGATCCGCATCAACAAGGCGTTGTTCTTCTCACCTTCCATGGGATCGTTCAGCTCGATGGGGCCGGTCGAGGGATTCGGACAGGTGAAACCCGATGTGAGCGCGCCTGGTGTCAGTGTTTTGGCAGCCGTTCCGCCCACGAGCGTCATATCCGCGCTGGCGGCGGGGGCAAATGGTGCTAACTATGCCGCGATTAACGGCACCAGCATGGCTACGCCGCATACCGCGGGCGCCGTCGCGCTGCTGAGATCGGCGCATATCACCTGGACGCCCGATCAGATTCGCACCGCGATGATCAATTCATCGACGAACCTGCGCAGCGAAGATCAGGTTCCCCAGGCCGAGGGCCGCGCTTCAATCAACTCGCAGGGTGGTGGATTGATCGATATCTACCACGCGGTGAACCTGAAAGCGCTGATGGGTGAAACGGGTGATGGCGTAAACGCGCCGTCAATTCTCGGCAGTCACTCGTACGGTGAAGTCCCGGTGGTAAACAATCGCGTCACGAGCACGCAAAGCGTGACCGTCACCATCCAGGATCTCTCCGGTCAGGGCGGCACCTACAATCTCGGCATCGCCGATGCTCAGGATTCACAACTAAGTGGCGTCAGCGTAACGACGTCGCCTTCCAGCGTGAACGTTCCGGCCGGCGGCTCAGCCACCTTCACGGTTAACGCTA
>DATENS010000021.1:0-2973 GCA_035274925.1 Pyrinomonadaceae bacterium
GACGGCCCACTATCTCGATTTCAACGCATACGATCCTTCGACCAATACATCCACTGACCCGTCGTTGCTCGAGATTGACAAGGATTGGCTCAGGACAAATCAGAAATCGGCGATCGTGGTGCGATGGCAATGGCCGGCCGAATTAGCTGCGCGAGCTCCCGAGGTCGACGGGTTCCGCATCTTTTTAAAAGAGGGATGGCTAAACACGTATGCCGGAACGATAGTTTCAGCCGTAACTGAAACGACAATCCCAGAGGCGAGCCTAAAACTCAGCTCGGACGAGTTAAACCGCTATCCACTGCTCGATACTTACACCGATATTCCGGTGTTGAGCTTTAGAGTCGCACTGAGTGATGGTGCACAGTTCACCAGAGATGCTCTGCGACTCTGCTGGCTGCGACAGGGCAACGCCGGCTTTCTCGTCCTGACCAACACCACTGGTCCAACGCCGACCTTGAATGTGTTTAAGTTCGAAGATCCCTTGGGAACGCTGCCGGGCAAAGGTCAGGGAGTCAGTCTTTCAGTCACGGCTGATAAGCCGGGCTTTATCGATTACGCGCTGCCGCAGAACTGGACCAGCACTGATCCACTTCAACATTTCGAGCCAAAGCATACGGCTACCGCAGACGAAGCTTACACGGTCTATATTCCAGCGCCTCCGTTTCCCGCTCACCCGCTAACTCTAAAAAGTCCGACCGCCTACGGACAGATCGGAGTCTGTGCGGTGGCCAATCTGATCGACGGCAGCATGTCGATCCCGGCCACGGTTATGGCGATTTATCAGGACAAGCCGGTGCCGCCGGCCCCCGCTGTTATTCGGCCGAGTTATCGAGATCTGGATTTTCTGAAGGCAACGCCCGCGGATGTGCATGGAAAATCGACTTTCGCGCTCCGCTGGCGCAAGTCTGGCAACGGTGTTCAGCACTTTGTCTTTCGCGCGATGGATACCACTCTCTTTCTCGTCGACAATGCGCGCCGCATCAACGGAGACTCGGCGGATTACACACCTTTCTCTGGTCCAAAATACGATCCGGCTGATGTTGAAGCCATCCGGCAACTGGATCACATCGCAAATGCGGATGCCGCCCTGGCCCAGTACGCCGGACTGACGGCAAGCCGGCTTTTTATCCTCGCGAATCTTGTAGAGAACAGCGCGGCATACACGCGCCTCCACAGCCAGCCAATTTACGAAGACGACAGCGAATATCAGGATCAAGATCCCAACTTGCTTTTGTATTCAGATGCGACGATCGATGGCCGGGGAACCAACCGTTATTTCTACCGAGTCAGCACGACTGGTGCTAACGGTCTAAGCAGCGAGTTTGGTGAATCAACTCTTCCGATTGAGGCTCCGCGCGTCACGCCGCCGCCACGACCGGTGATCACCGCGATCAACGGAGGCGAGAACCAGATCACGATCAAATGGGCCAAACAACCCGGGGCGGCGATTGCCGGATATCTGCTCTACCGCACACAGGAGAAACGTCTTTCGACTGACTGGCGACGCATGGAGTTGATCAAGACAAGCGAAACCGACAACTTTACGGTGGCTGTCAATGGAGTTCTACCGCAGCAGGGATTTGAATTTGTCGATACCTCGGTGACCTCCGGACAGGCTTACTTTTATGGCGTGGTGGCTGTGGGCTTGAGCGATTCGGGCAAACAGCTCAAGTCGATTATCTCGGCAGCGAAGATCGGACAGGCTTATGACCTGGCCCCTCCGCCGCCGCCGGAGTTTGTCTCACTTGAGAGAGCCGGTGATCCGGCCGGCATTACTGTGAAGTGGAAAGCCGTCGAACCATTGAGCTTTCTTTTGAAGAGAGCTGACGGTGATTCTGATCTGTTCAGGTCGGTCAGCGAGTGGGTTGATGAAGGAACATTTGAAGAGGCTGCCGCAACCTGGCATTACGAATTCGTCGATGAACAAGGTGTCAGGTCAGACACTCAGTACAGATACGTAGTTATTGCCAAAGATCAGTCTGGCAATCTAAGTAACTCTGAGGAATCTGATCCGGTGTAGCAGGCTTGCATTCCTGGACACTTGTAGGGGCGGCACTCCGTGGCCGCCCGTGCTTCCAAACGCGCATTGATTGTTGAGACGGGCGGCGACGGAGTGCCGCCCCTACAGGCGTCCAAGCCCGATACGACTTTCAGGCAAAGCCTGAATTACTGGCACATATGGTCTCAACGGACGCGCGACCAGCACAGGACACGGCGCCTGGCGCAGAACCCGATCGACATTCGATCCAAACAGAGCACGCATTCCGAATCCGGCGCCGTGTGCTCCCACACTTATCAAATCGATCTCGTTATTTTCGGCGTAATTGAGGATCTCGCGATAGGGAAGTCCTTCGCTTACTACCGTCCTGACGCCGCACCAGAGATGCGCCTCACCCGGCACAACTTTCTGCAAGCGATACGTGGCAGTGTGATAAGCGGATTCGCCTTTCACCGGATACCAGGCAATCTCCGGATCGTTTACTGAGCGCGGTGGCAACACGTGCAGCAGGTGCAGTTCCGCCTGGTGCTCCTGCGCGATCGACAACCCGTACTTCAAAGCCAGCTCCGAATAGTCGGAGAAGTCGTAAGCCACGAGCACGCGTTTCAATTCCACGTTCATTGCATCGCCTACAAACTCGCGCTCGTCAGTATGCATGACCAGCACCGGGCATGGAGCGCTGCGGCAGACCGACTCCGCCGTGGAACCCAAAAGCGCCGCGCGATGTGGTCGTCGCCTCGATCGCATCACGATCAAATCGACATGCCTCTGCTGAGCCTGGGCCATTATCTCGCCGTCGATGTGGTCAGTGGATGCAGTGACGAGACGCCAACGCGAGTCAGAAGGCTCGATGTAGTCCATGAGAGACGATGCAAGCTTTTCTTCACCGTCAACGTCATTAGTGCAGTGAAGCAAAATCAATTCGGCCTCATGGGCCCGCGCCAGCGCCAGCGCATAACGCACGGCATCACCGG
>DATENS010000022.1:0-3002 GCA_035274925.1 Pyrinomonadaceae bacterium
ATCCGTTGAGGAGCTTAATTATGTTGAAAAGACTTCTGGTGACAACTTCGATCATGGTTGCGTCCGCTGGATGCGTCTGGGGACAGAACTCAAATTCCTCAACCACGACAGATCCGGGGATGTCTTCGCCCTCGACGCGCACTCGCACGGTTGCGACGCCGACACCAAAACCCGTACCGAAAGCGTCACCGGCCCAAAGCTCACCCACGCCTGCCAGGACCGTGACCAAATCTTCGGCGAGCGGGCAGGTATCGCCGTCCGGAGGCGTGTTGGCCGCCTTTAATAATCTCCTCGACGCGATCCGGAATGCGGATCCAAAAGCTGCGGCGAATGCTTATCAGAACTCACCGCGTCTCGTTCTCTTCAATTACAACGGCACCGTCACCAAAAGCTGGGACCAGCTAAAAGCAAACCGGGAAGCGTCGTATCCAAAGATGAAAGACGTGAAGCTCGACGTTCGTGATCTGCGCGTAACGATGCTCGGGCGCGACGCAGCACTAATTACGTGTCAATGGACGCAATCCATGACTTTCGACGGCAAGCCGGAAACTGACACGGGCCGCATGACCATAGTGTTTAGAAGAATTGGCAAGGATTGGAAAGCAGTTCACCTGCACACCTCGAACGATAACCCCGATCCTTCGCGGATTCCTGGGTCTGAGCAGACGAACCCTCCTGAGTAGGTCAAAGTGATCTCAAGGCGCTACGAAGTTATAGATAATAAGTCCCGCAACCATCACGGGCTTGCCTTTCCAAGTGGTGGGGTTGAACTTACTCTCGCGAGCTGCCTTTAGAGCGGCGCCCCAAAGGAGCGGATTTCCTTCTTTGACCTGGGCCGCAGCTACGTTGCCCTCGTAATCAATAATGACTTGAACCGAGACTCTCCCCGAGGCATGAGCCGCGCGTGCCATGGCTGGGTATTGGGGCTGGACTAGCCGGACTGCCTTTCCGTTTATGACGCCGCCTGTGATCTGGTTTTCGACCGGAGTATCTGAGGTCGCCGCACCAACTATCACTAAATTCTTGCCCTTAAGCTGGCTGAGCATTTGATCGACCTCGCCCGGCGCCTCGGCTGTAACTGATAACAATTTGAACGAATCCAGGAAGAGTAGGGATGTCTTTTCGAAACGCTCCGTCAGATTTTCCGTACTCCGAAAATCAGTTCCAGTCTTTAACGCGTCCCGATTGGGCATCAAGAAGACGTTGAGATATAGCCTGTTCTTGACCATTAAGTGGCGCGCGCGAATGACATCCCGGTTGTTATAGACGAGCGCTTCACGTCCGGGATTTCCCGCTAACGAGATTTCTTTTTCGCTGACAAGTTGCAAACCGGAGAATTTGGCAAACATATTATTGCGGCCTGCATCGAGGGCGCGCTTAGTGGCTTCCGGCCCCGGCAAGGATATGGGAATGTCGATGTACATGATGCTGTAAAGAGCACCATCCCTGTCGAGGTCATAAGTAAAACTCTCAATGTCGCCCCTTGAGCTATGGATCGTCTTTCTGGTGAGAGACGGCGTGCCGGGTACCAAAACCGAAAAGTGACCTTCAGATGAGACAAATTCCTTCCAGTCGCTGCTCTGGGTTTGATTTGCGGATGAAGTTTGAGCCGAACAGACAGGAACACAAGTGAACAGCGCAAGCAGAATTGGAAGTGGTTTGAGCGCTCTCATTTCCTTGCAATTCTAAGCGACTGGGAGATGTGATCCAACAGCACCAAGGTAGTAAAGCAAGAGCCGCAGAAGAAAAGCCGCTCGCGATCGACTCAGCGAGCGGCTTTCCGGTGGTACTGTTTGGATTGACCTTCGGGCTCCGGACCTTCGGAAAGAAGGCGTCGCAGAGAATTGCTCAGGAAGACAACCAAACTACCGATTATCAATTCCTGAGGTTAGGTCTCAGCCACCTCACTGTGATTTATACTCATATGCTTTTGGATCACCTCCTTTCCAGTGTTGAAGGGGATAATAAAAAAGAAGAGCGATCTCGTCAATCAGTTTTTTTCTCAATGGGACTTATGTGACCTACGGGACTCATGAGACCTATGTGTCATAGCCGCCGCATGTGTCCTATCGTGATATACGACCGCTGCCGGTACTGACCTCATGTCCGGGCAAATGCGAGCTTCCCGCCGGCATACACTCGCCACGCATGCTCGACCCCGAAAAAGTAGGGCAGCTCGCGATAGTCTTCACAATCATGGATGACAAAGTCCGCCCGCTTTCCCTTTTCCAAACTGCCAATCTCGTCACCGCGCCCCACTGAATATGCCGCGTTAATAGTGGCTGCCGTGATCGTTTCCGCCGGCGTCATCTTCATTTGCGTGCAAGCGAGCGAAAGAATCATCGGCATCGAAGGTGTGGGCGAGGAGCCCGGATTGAAATCAGTCGCCAGCACCACCGCCAGTCCGGCTTCGATCATTTCGCGTGCAGGCGGATAACGGCTCGACCCGAGCGCGTAAACGGCGCCGGGCAACAGCACCGGCTGCACTTTCGCCGCTTTCAAAGCTTCGATCCCTTCCCGGTCAGTGTGCTCGAGGTGATCCGCGGTGGCCGCGTTCAATTCCGCAGCGAGTTTCGCCCCGCCGGACAATGAAAGCTGATCGGCGTGAAGCCGCAGGCCAAGCCCGTGACATCGAGCCGCCGAAAGAATTTGCCAGGTCTCTTCGGTGGTGAAAACATCGTTCTCACAAAAAACGTCGCAGTACTCGGCGAGTTTTTCTTCCGCAACCCGCGGCAACATCTCGTTAATGATTAGGCTGACGTACATTTGACGACGGGTCTTGTACTCGAATGGTATGTCGTGGGCGCCGAGGAAAGTGGGGACGTAATTCAGCGGAGTTTCTTCGTCCAGCCTCTTGATCGCGCGAAGAATCTTGATCTCATCTTCGATGGTCAGGCCATAGCCGGACTTGGCTTCCACCGTCGTGGTGCCGCCGCGCAGAAACCATTCGCCGTAGTGCTTGCCGACTTTGACAAGATCGTTAAGCGACGCATTGCGCGTGG
>DATENS010000023.1:0-10336 GCA_035274925.1 Pyrinomonadaceae bacterium
GCGGCGCCTGCCTGGTCGTCGCCTCGTGTGCGGTTCTTGCGCGGGTCCGCATCCGGTGCATAGGTTCCGCGTTCCTTTCCCAGGGTTCGCAGAATTAGCTCCGCATAAAGATTGTTGCTCTCCTTATTTGTCTTCCGAACAGCATCACCCAGTGTCTTGCTTTCTACGTAAGCAAGCTCGATTGCTTTTTGCGGATCGAACTTCTCATTCTCAGCCGTGCGAGCGTCGCGGCTTTGCGGTTTGCCGTCAACCGTGATGCCTCGAGCAATCAGCGCCTGTTTCAACAGAGTGGCCGCCCGCAGGGCTGGATCGTGAATCGAAAGAAAAGCTGAAAACGCGCGGCCTCGGGTAGGAAATTCACCCCAAACTCGCAAGTCATTACCCGACAAGTCGCGAATGATGCCAACGCTGGTAGGTGCGTCGTGGTCTCCGGTTTTGGTGTTATTCGTGAGCCGCAAATAATTATCGTTGGGCGTGATCAGGACGTCAGCCGAGCTGCCCACTTTCGTTGCGGGGGCAATCGTCACTTCCACCGTGTTCTCGTCAATGGAAAGCGCGCTCGGTTCGGCGCCGAAGTACCATTGCAAATCATTCCACTGCCATCCGCTGCCGTAGAGATCGCCGCGAAAGTAATTTGCGTCGCCAATGATGTTGCCGCGAACGTGACGCAGGCCGCGCTGGTAGAGTTGATCTGCGAGCGCCGGCAAACTGCCTTTTTCTTTGGAGTCGAGATCCGGCGCGCCCCGGCCGTAAAGAACGAGATTGTTCACCTCCCCGCGGCCATCGATCTGAGCATCGGCGTAAGCCGACGTGCGCCATCGATACTCCGGTCCCAGCAGATCAAGCGCCGCAGCCGTGGTGAAGATCTTCATGTTCGAAGCGGGCGTAAACAGGTTTTCGCCGTCGTGCGAATAGAGAACGCGGCCGTCGCTCATCGACATCACAAAGACGCCCCAGCGAGCTTTTACAGCATCGCTTTCGCCGATGATGCGATCGATCTCGCGCGCCAAATGAAGATCTGCCGGCGCTTGCGAGACTTTGGACGCGGGCGGGTCCTCGATCGCCGCGTTGCTGGCGTTGGCAAATCGCGAATGGAAGAAAAAGAAAACAGCCGAAACTATGATCGCGCCGAAGACCATTGGAGCGATGAAGTTTCTCGTTTTTGCAGTCATACCTTTGATTAGCTCGCGAACAAAGTTGCGGTCCGCCCCGAGGCAAGCAACGCGCGCGTCGCTTCGTAAACATCTGCGACTGAGATTTCGGGAATCGCCGCACTGTAAATAACGTGTTTCGGATCACTCAGGGGGATGTAGGTTTCCGGAGCGCGCCGGTCGAGCAGCAGCACGATGGGAACGCCCACGGCCGCGGCGATATGCATCGGGCCGGTGTCATTGGACACAAAGACTGCCAGCCGCGCCAACGCGGCCGCCAACTGCGGGATCGTCAGGCGATCGAGAATCACCGAGGATGAAGGGAATTTTGATTTGATCTCGGAAACCAGACCGCGCTCCTCTGGTCCCAGAAAAACGATTGACCGCACTCCATCACTGTGATCGAACGTCTCAGCGAGTTGAGCAAATCGTTCTAGTGGCCAGCGTCGGCTTTCATGTCCCGCCCCGGGAAACAAACCAACCAGAGGCGCGCCGATGTCTGCTTTGGCCTTGTGAAGCAACGCGGAAACTTCGCGATCAGTTTCTCTCCGGCTAGCGAGCTTTGCCACTCGCGAAGCATTTTCAATTCCCAGCGGGCGCAGCACATCGAGATAACGGTCAACCTGATGCCGAGCGCGATTAGTTTCTTCAAGCGGAGCCAGCGGCCGGAAATTTGAAAGAAAATCGAGCGAGCGCCCGCGCCGGCGCGAGAACAATCGCTTCGGAGCGCCGGAAAGAAAGCCCATCAGGTTCGTTTCGGAAAGACTGTGCAGGTCGATCACAAAATCAAACTGGCGGCGGCGCACGTCCTTAACTACCTGAAAGATTCGCAGAATTGAAAGCGGCTTGAATCCATCGCGCAAGGCGACGCGATCTACGGCGATGACGGCATCGGCGTAACCGGACATCTCGATAATTTCCGAACCGGGTTTGCCCACGGCCACGCTGATGCGAGCCTCGGGGAAGCGCGCGCGAATCGCACTCAGCGCGGGAAGGCTCATGACAACATCACCGAGCTGGCCGAAATCTATTACCAGGATATTGCGAGGGTTAAAAGTCACTTCAATGCTTATCCAAAAAACTCGCGCCGCGTTTAAGAGATTGTTTCACTGCATGGAAGACATCAAATTCTAACATCGACCCGCGGTGAGGTCAGTACAGCGAGCGGTAGCGACCTGCAATCTCGGAGTATTTGCCCGCCTAATCCGATCTGCTAATCTTTACCGAGGAAAATGGATGCCGTCGCTGACAGCATGAGTTCTCACAGTCACACGGGGCATGCACACCGGCATGGCCGGGCCAGCGCGAGCCGCAGGCGACTGGTCATTGTGACTCTGCTCACCGCCATTTACATGGTGGCCGAAGCGGTAGGTGGATGGTGGACCGGTTCACTGGCGCTGATTGCCGACGCCGGACATATGCTGGCGGACGTGGCCGCGCTGACGCTGGCGCTGGTGGCCGTTTGGTTCAGCTCACGACCTGCCACGCCGGATAAGACTTTCGGATACTACCGCCTCGAAATTCTCGCCGCATTTATTAACGGTGTGGCCCTTGTGCTGATCGCTCTCTTCATTTTCTACGAATCTTACGTGCGTTGGTTTGCCCCGACTCCGGTGCGCAGTGGCGTCATGACCATCGTGGCTGCGGGTGGATTGGCCATCAATTTACTGTGTGCAAGTCTGCTGCACGGCGATCGTCATGACGACTTGAATGTGCGCGGCGCGTGGTTGCACATCATCAGCGACGCTCTCGGTTCAGTGGGCGCGATTATTGCGGGAGTCATCATCACCCTTTCCGGCTGGTACGCTGCGGACCCGCTGATCAGCGCCTTCATCGGCCTGTTAATCATCTGGAGTTCATGGCACTTGATCCGAGAGGCCACCAACGTCCTGCTCGAGGGGACACCGGCGCACATAAACCTGGCCGCGGTCGAAGATGCGATTCTGGAAACCGAAGGCGTCTCAGACGTTCACGACCTGCACATCTGGACTATCACCTCGGGACGCGAGGCCTTGAGTGCTCATGTCATTCACGCGCAGAGCATTTCGCAGCCTGGTTTGCTGAAGGAATTGCGCACCAAACTCCACGATCGATTTGGCGTCGATCATCTGACTTTGCAGATGGAGACGCCGGACTTTGAAGACGACACGTTTCACTTTTGCCACGCCGGCACCGCCTGCTTTCGATCAGAACGAGAGTGAAGTCAGCCGGCGCACCAAATTATGCCCACAATTCAACTTGGATACGGTCGCGATTCGATCAGCTTCGAGTACGATCAGGAACGCTGGCAGGTGCTTGCGCCAACTCACTCAGCGCAGCCCATGACCGACGGCGAGATTGGCGCGGCCATCGATAGTCCGATTGGCTCGCCTCCTCTGGAAGATCTGATCGAATCTGGCGACAGCGTGCTCATCGTCGTCTCAGACGCGACGCGCGCCACGGGCAGCGCGCAAGTCGTCAACCTGCTGGTGCGCCGGCTGATTCAGTCCGGAGTCTCGCCGGATCAAATCGCCATCATCTTCTCAACCGGAATTCATCGCCCCGTGCGCCCGGCGGAAAGGGCTGAGCTCCTGACGCCTTTTATCGCGCAAAGAATCCGCATCATCGATCACGATGCAGTAGATCCGGCCCAGCTCATCGATATGGGAACCGCGCCCGGAGGTTGGCGAATTGAAGTGAATCGGGCTTTTAAAGATTTTTCCAGGATCATTCTGACGGGTGCGGTCGGCTTTCACTACTTCGCAGGATTTACCGGCGGTCGCAAATCAGTTTGTCCGGGACTGGCGTCGGCAAAAACAATTGAAGCGACCCACATGCTGGCATTGGATTTCGAGCGTGGCGGTCGAAGAGCGGGTGTCGCGGCCGGTTTGTTGAAAGGCAACGCGGTCAGTGAGGAGTGCGAGCGCGTGGCCGCGCTTGTTAACCCCGCGTTTATTGTCAACGCGATCGTCGATGAGCGCGGCCGGCCGGAACAAGTCTTTGCCGGCGATTGGCGCGCGGCGCATGTCAAAGCCTGTGAAGCCTATGCAGCGACGCACTCACAACAAATCAGTGAGAGACGCGACGTTGTCGTGGTGAGTTGTGGCGGTTCCCCTTACGACATCAACATGATTCAGGCGCACAAAGCGCTCGACATGGCCGCGCACGCGTGCGTCGAAGGCGGCACGATCATCTTTTTAGCGGAATGCGGCGATGGCTTGGGCCGTCCGGATTTTTTGAAGTGGTTTGAATCGGCTGATTCACGGGCGTTGGAAACTCGCTTGCGCGAGAGTTACGAGGTGAACGGGCAGACGGCGTGGGCACTGCTGACCAAGGCTGAGCGTTTTCGGGTGCGCATAGTCACGCAGCTGCCGGAAGAGAACGCCCAGGCGATGCGCATGATTCCCGTCCGATCACTCGTGGAAGCGCTAGCGGATCTTCCGACGGACGCGTCGGGCTACATCCTTCCGCGCGGTGCGGCGCTGCTGCCGGTGGACTAAGGCGCTGAGCGCAGCACTATCGTGCGGTTCCGGGTTCCCAACTTCAGCACTATCGGATTGTTGACCTGGATCGGGAAATCCTGGCCGTCGACATTGATGATGAAGTTTTGAGGCGCCGGCCTTTCCGGTTCGGCGACGGCTGTTTCGGCCTCGGGAGTCTTGGCGACATCCGCGGCGCGCGTAAGCAGGTTCGTGGCAGCGATGCGCCATGAGGCGGGCGAACAGCGCAGGCGCAGACCGGGCGTGTCGGACGCCGCCGATTCGTTAACCGCAAGCGCGTCAATCTTGAATAATCCCTCGCCACAACGCACTCCCGCCGAATCGTAGAAGGTAGCCCAACCCGACACGTAGGTGTAAAAATTGGGACTCACATTTCTGATCACCAGTTTGACATTGGTTACCGGCGAATCATCAGACCCATTCAGCACAGTCGTGAGCAGCCGTGCTTCAATCGCCGGTGCCCCTGCGGCATCGGGCGCGGTGACCACTTCGGTCAAGGGGCGCGATTCGGATTGTTGTGCGAGAGCAGAAAGCGCGCAGACGAGGATAAAGATCGATGCGACCAGGAATCGGTTCACGATGAATACCTCCGTGGAATTCTGAGTAAACGTGGCGGGCAGTAGCCCGCCTCTAAACAGATTCTTTTGAACTGGGGGCGGCACCGCCTACGCTGATACGAAAGATAACATTGTCTTTCAATATGTACAGCGCGCCATCGATGCCGCTTGCGACGCAGCCGGCAACTTCAGTCTTTTGCCCTGCCCCCCGCGGGACTTCGCGGCCTGAGAACCTTTTTTGATCCAGCCGTTTCAGGCCGGTAAGCGCAGACGCGATTGCGTCCGCTCCGCTTCGCGCGATAAAGAGCTGAGTCGGCCTTTTCGACGAGCTGGATAGGATCGCTGGCGTCGTTGGGAAACGAGGCAACGCCGACACTGATGGTCATGCGATGCGTGCGCGGCTCTTCCTCGCTGCCGCGACGCGTGGCCGGGAATTCATGCTTCTCAATCGCCCCGCGCACGCGCTCGGCGGCCACCATGCCCTGCGCGTAATCCGCATCGAGCAGAAACGCCGCAAACTCTTCACCGCCGAACCGCGCACCCACATCACCCGCGCGCAGAGAGCTTTTGATCACCGCGCCGACTTCTTCAAGCGTTTCGCTGCCGGCCAGGTGGCCGTAGTTGTCGTTAACCTCTTTGAAGTGATCCAGATCCATCATGAGGACGCAGAAGGGTTTCGACTCGGCTTCAGCCCGCGCCGCTTCCCGACGCAGTTCGGAAAAGAAAGATTTGCTGGTCAGGAGCCCGGTAAGTTCATCGTGCACCAGCAGCCGGTGAATCTGTTGCTGAAACTCGCGATCGATTTCGTCCAGCATTTCAAAACGAATCAGATGGTCGCCAATCACGAACTTGTCGCCGTCTTCAAGAAACGCGTCTTCGATCGGCTTGCCGTTGAGCAGAGTCCCGTTGGTCGAGTCGAGATCGGTCAGCCGGTATCGGGTCGTACCGGTGGCCTCGTCATGTTCCGTGCGAATGCGCGCGTGCAGCCGCGATGCCTGCGAATCATTTATGCGGACGTCGGCATCCTGCGCGCGCCCGAGTGTTACCTCGCTGCGCTCGAGGGGAATGGGAACGGCAAGCAGCTCGCCGCGCAGGAAGACCAGCGCGGGGCGGCGCTCCGCCTGGCCTTCACCGAAGTTTCGGCTCTGGGTTGTGCTCAGTTCTGTACGCCCGGGATTGGGTTCGCTTTTGAATGTCATCGGCAGGCGGCGTCGGGGAACGGTCAATTGGCTCCAGGCCTTTGGTATCTTATCGCGCCGCTTCCCTTGTCATCAACAGTTTGGCGGCGTAACTGCCGCCGCCAGGTCGGGCCACGCTTGTTCGCGCGAAACCCTGACCTTATAATTCTTTAGACTTTTTGCAACGATAGTTAGTTGAAGAGAAAGAGTAATCAGCGCTTCAAAGGCGCTTGGGTCTCGCCAGGAAAACCAAGATGGGATGTAACGTTACCGCTCCGGTCGAACCTCTGGTTTGTGACAATGCGCCTTCCGAACTCTCGGTAGTCAGGGTGGCCACGGCCAATCTGCCCACGGAATGGGGGGACTTCCGGATCGCGGGCTATCGTTCTTTGACCAGCGACGAGGACTTCGTCGTCGTTTTCAAAGGCGATTTGAAACCCGGTATTCCGACGCTCGTGAGAATTCACTCGCAGTGTCTGACCGGCGATGTTTTCGCTTCAGCCAAATGTGACTGCGGCCTGCAACTGCACCGCACCCTGCAAATGATCGAGGAAGAAGGCCGCGGGGCGATCGTTTATCAACAGCAGGAAGGCCGGGGGATTGGCATTATTAACAAGATTCGTGCTTACGAACTCCAGGACAAAGGGGCAGACACAGTCGAGGCCAATGAACGTCTGGGCCTCGCGGTGGATGCGCGTGACTATCGTCAATGCGCCGAAGTCCTGTTCGATCTGGGCCTGTGCAAAGTGCGCGTGATTTCAAATAATCCGGGCAAGCTACAGGCGTTGAAGGATGCGGGTTTGGAAATCGTCGAGCGCGTCGCTATCGAAGTCGAAGCGAACCAAAACTCAGCGCGGTACTTGCAAACCAAGCGGGAGAAGCTCGGGCACTTATTCGAGGCAGGCTGAAGTCCTTCAGCCCGAAAACTCATTCACTTTAGTAAGCACCAGGGAAGGCCGCGCCAGGCTACAAGGATGAAAGCTCAGCGGGACAGCGGACCGGCTCTCAGGTTATCCGCAATTTTTTTCAGTCTTGAGCTGAGGCCAATTACATTTTCAAGATCCTGCGCGGCCTGATTAGCGAGACTGACCTCGATGATGTTTTCGCGAAACATCCTATTGTTGACAAAGTTCATCAGCGAACGATCCATCAACAGCAAAGCCGACTTAAATTCTTTCACGCCGCTCGCCGTTACGCTCGCTCGTTCGAGCTTTTCCTGGTGAGGCAGGGAAAGATGGGTTTTCAGACGCGCCGCTTTTTGATTTATCTCGCCCAGCATGGCCGACGTTAAGTTATAGTCGATATTTTCTGCTTTCCAGGCCTGAGACATCATCCGGTTGTTAACGTCCTGAATCGTCCGAAAATCTTCACGGATCTGTTTGACCATCGCGGTCCTTTCGGCATCAGACTTGGGCGCCGTCGCATGGGTTTCGCGCTCGTTCTTCATTAATTCACGGAAAGTATCGTTCATGAGCGCGCGCCGCTTTTCTTCGGCCGATCTCCGCAGTCCGGGTTGAGCGGCCGCGCCGATTACAAATACCGGAATCAACGCTACTGGAGTGACAATTACGAGGAGAAATCTGCTAATGGTCTTCATGTTAATGCTCCTTAATGCTCCATGAAACCGACTCTGAGTCAATCGCCTTGGTTGCGATGCCGCCTGCAGGGTGCGGGCCTCAATGTTTTTGCCTGGCTAGTTTATCGGCGCCTGTCTTAACTAAGTCGCTCAAGTTAATCACATACTCAAGATCAACACGCGCGCGAAGGGCCAATTGATTATCAAGCGTGCCCATGTCACTGAAGACCGGATTATTGAGGAAACGCGTGAGCGTTGTATTAACGGAAAGCAGCAACGATTTCAGCTGTGCTTCGTCAGTGGGCACAGTCTCTTTTTGCTTATCTTCTTTTTCCGCTTTTGGCAGTGCAGCCAGATTCGTTCTCAGTCGCGCACCGCGCTTCTTAATTTCCAGCCCGTTGTCCGAGATGGCTTTGAAATTCAGCGGCGTGTTTGAAGAGGCAGCATTCTTGATTTCTTCATTAATGACGCGCAGGCGGGCGAAGTCATCATTGACCTCAGTCATGATGGTTTGCGCGTCACGCTTCTTGTTTCCGGCAGCTGATTCGAGGACTCTGATATCGCGCTCGGCGCCTGAGAGATCGCGTCCGTCTATCACTCGCTGTGCTTTAGCTGTGACGCCGAGTGCAAACAAAACGGCGAGGGTAAAAACCGGAAACAGTAGCAATTTTGCCGATGGTGAATGTGTGGCACTTCTCATTGATGACCTCTCTTTCCGTTCGAGAAGCGGGCGGCCGGGGTATGCGGTGCCGGCAGTATATGCCAAAGCGGCAGCGCGCGACAATTGCGCGCTTACTTGATCTCAAAATCGATCCATTGGGTGGCCACGCCGTGCTTTTCTTTCGCCAAACCGTCGGTGACGATCACCTGCAGGACATAGTCGCCCGGGGGCAAACTTGGACTGAGCGGGAACTGGCCAACCACAACCAGCCTTTTCTGATCTTTCTGACCCTGTAAAGTCAGGACCTTTCCGGTAAAGACCAGTTTAGTATCACGGAACAATCTAATCTGAGACTGCAACTGTTGCAGTCGCGTCGCCTTGTCGAGGCGTGTGTTGTAGGCCGCATAACCGTATTCGAGCATTGTGCCTGCGCGAAATCGCCGAATCGCCGGTCCCGCTTGCGGATCGCCATCATAGACGGGGTTTTCGGTAGCGTTATTGGGCGACTCGCTGGATCCGGTACTTATCCTGACCAGACTGTGAGCTGGGCTGCGCTCGGCCAGATACAGACCCGACAGCGTTAATCGATCCTTCTTCAAATCGGGGACTTCGATAAATTGATTGGCTGATCCCATGCGGCCGGAGCCGCTGTCGCGCACGGCGATGCGGAGTTGAAAAGCTCCGGGAGTCTTCACCGGAAGGTTAATGCCAAAAATCAATCCCTGCTCCAACATGGTCTGGTACTGAGCTCGTGGCAACACGATTTCCTGCGAACGCGAACGCTGATCTACCGGGAAACCCTGGTCATTGAAAGTCATGGCGAGGATGTCCAGCGCAGCGCGGTACGTTCCATCAGCCTCTTCTTTAAAGGCCACACTTCTTCCATCAACGTAAATGAACGAGCGCATGAAAGATCCGATTGGCGATTCGTTCAAGAAGATAGAAGTCAGCCGGAGATCAACTTCGCCGGATGAGAACGGCGACGTGATTGCTGCCATCAGGTGTTGCTGGACAGTATTCCGCAGGGGTGTGGCTTCTTCCTCGGAGATCCCAAAAAAGCCGGTGCGCGTACGCACAATCACGTCGGGCTGTCTTACCTTCACCGAGATGTTGTGATAACGACGCTGTCCCGATTTGTCGAAGGTGGATTCCTCCGGGCGGTATCCCAGTAGATAGTAATTTCCGGAGTCGTCGAGAGCTTTATCAATGCCGAGGTTCAGATCGTTGTTTCCACCATAGAAGAATCCGCCCGTCTCGAGAGCCAGATAGCGAAGTCCTTCCTGAGATTTCCACATATCAATAGTTCGATTATTGAGACTCTCTATTTTAGCCACGCCTGAATTCGCCAGCACTACGGCGTCGTTCTGGAGAGTTGTCAGTCCAGTGGTGTTGTCAGCGGAGGAAAGGTTCAATGTCGGCAGCCCGCGCGGATCGATCGAATACACCACCACGGAGGCGCGGTTTGCCAGATCGGTCAGGCGGCGGAGCGCCTGAATCGTTCGGTAGTTTCCCTCTCCCTTGGTGTCAAACAGGTTCAGCGAGTCAGACAAGAGGACGATTGCCTTGCGCCCGGGCATTGGCCTCAGTCCGCGCACGACATAGTTGAGGGCGCCCAGCGTGCCAACCTGAAAAATCTCATCTTTGAAGTCCGCCAGCTGCTTTTTCGCATCCTTTTCCATGTCTTTTTTCGTGGTGTCGGTGGCCACGGGTCCATCGGCTGTCGGTTTCATTGAG
>DATENS010000024.1:0-42677 GCA_035274925.1 Pyrinomonadaceae bacterium
GGAAAATTACGAGCACAGCAACCACACCGGTGTTGCCGCCTCCGCCATTATCGTCACCCATGACAAACTCCTATCCTAAACGGGGAACTCGTTAGTAATTGAAACGGGGGGTAAAAGGGGAAGGTTAATGCGCTTTCAGTCTTACACAGGGGCGTGAAAAGCGTCAAACAGTCGCGTGGGCGCGACTGCGTTCCTTTAATGTTCTTTTGAAAAAGGTCCTAAAACGCGAAAGCAGGTGACAACATGACGTTGCCACCTGCCTTCGGAAAGGGCCCACGTTCAGGGCGCTTGTTTGTTATTCTCCGCGACCGCGTCGGGGTCGCCGGGGCCGCGTTCTTTCGCGACTCGGACGAACGTCAGCGGGATCGACGGTCGGAGTGGCCTGCGGGGCTTTAGCGCCCGGCGGGCAAATCCAAATCTCGATGTAGTCCGCGTCGCGGTAACCGCCATTGATCATTGTGATGCGGCGGGAATCAACGCCACGCGAGTTCACGAGGTAGTCCATCGTGCGACGGCCGAGGGCGTCAGCCTGCCCGGTGCGACTGGTGCGTCCCGCGTAGATGATGATGAAAGCCTGATCGTCCGGCGAACTCTGCAAAGCGATCGCCAGGTTGTCGAGGCGGGCTTTGTCATCGTCGAAAGCCACCGACGGGAACTGATCAAACACCTTGCATTCCGGCGTGACTATTTCCTTGCGGACCACACTGGTGGACGCCTGGGACGTTTGACGGCAAGCCGCTTCGCCCGATCCGTCATCAACCACGAGGGTCGCCGTGATGCGTTGGCTTCCCAGCCCGGTTGAATCAACCGTAATCGTAGGCGTGCCGGCGCCACTTACAATGCGCGCTTCGGCGGGCGAAACCGTCCACGTGTAACTGAGAGCTCCGGTTCCCCCGTACGCCACGTCCGACGCAAACGTAATCAGGTCGCCGTCGTTAACACTCATGGGCGAAGACACGTTGACCGGATACGGGCACGGAGATTTCGTGACGGTGTAGGTCTTGGGATGGTAATTCAGATTGAGACACAGCTTGCGGCCGCGTTCGATATCAAAATCGCGCACCCATCGACCGCCGTTCGGCAAAGTGATCTCGACGTTGTGATGGCCGGGATCAAGTTCGATGATGCGAACGTCAGTGGTGGTGGTCCCTTCCGTCCGTCCGTCAATGCTAATCGGCATACCGCCTGGATTGGTTTGGACCAGGAGCTGGCCGTACTTAACTTTCTTTTTCGCAGCGGCGTACGCCTCGGAAGAAGTGCAAACCAGGGCGAACGAGAAGGCGATCAGCGCCGTGAGTGCGAATTTGAAGAGAGATGATTTGGCAACCATGATTTTGTTCTGATTCATCGTTACACCTCCATCATGGTAGCTGCTTGTTTGGACGCACGCATCTTAGCGTAACGGCGTCGCGCCCCGGCGCTCAAGGCCGCAATTCCGGAACCCAGGAGCAACAACGAAGCCGGTTCAGGAACCTCAGGCGTGGGCGTGGGCGTAGATGGCGGTGGCGGTATCTTCTTCTTGTCGTCGCCGGTGCAAATGCCGGTCACGCAGACAAGCGGTATCAGGAGCAGGAATGGCCACTTGGGGAAACCGCCTCCGACCGCCGGGATCTCTCCGCAGTCGCAAATCGTTCCGTCGACCGTGCCCTGATCGAAGACCTGGACATCAGCCTGCGGCTGGTCGGGCGCGATATCCGTGCCGGCCACGAGCGACGTGCTCGAGTTTTCCGTGGCTGCCAAATCCGCTGAAGCCTGGGTCACATCGCCATCAGTGGATGGCGTGACACCAGCGCTGGATGATTGGGAAGCATTGTCGCGGACACTGAGCGGGGTGTTTGGATCCTGCTTTACACGCAACCTGAGCTGTTCGTTCTGGCTGCCGCGGTGCAGATCGCCCATGACGTTCACGACATCGGCAAATTTGATTGGACTCGCCTGTACGGGTACAGAAACCAGCAAAATCAGGCTGATAAATGTTCCAACGGGGCGGAAAATACGACTCCTCATCTGGTTTGGCAACTCCCTCCTGAAGACTTTAGGGCTGTTAGATTTGCGTCCGGCACTCGTGAATTTCTTCGAAAAAAGAGACACAGCGACACAGCTTGCCGTGGGTCCAAGCCTCTCCGAACTAAATCGGGCTTGTTTTCCTTCTAGGAAAAGATGGTCAATGTCGGGGGTATTCCAGTTTCAGAGAGGGATTTACGCGGATTTTCCGGCAGCTATTTTACTTGCCCCGGATGATGCCGACCGGTGCGGCATGAGAATCCTTCGCTCATGGAAGAGGTAAAGACCCAATGAAAGAGGGCTCCAGCTTTTTGTTGCTGGAGCCCCCCAGGTTCGGCCTGAGAATCGGGTTAGCCTTCCTGACCAGCGGCTTCCGCTTGCTGGGCTTCGTCACGAAGCACGGCCTTTCGCGAAAGCTTGATCTTGTTGCCTTCCTTGCCGATGCACTTGACCATGATTTGCTGACCCTCTCGCAACTCGTCCCGAACGTCGCGGATGCGGCGGTCGGCGATTTCAGAGATGTGCAACAAACCATCAGTACCCGGAAAGATCTCGACAAAGGCGCCAAAGTCTACGATGCGGTTGACCGTGCCGACGTAAGTGGCGCCAATTTCGGCCTCGGCCGTCAGACCGCGAATGCGATTGACGGCGGCTTCGGCTGCGGCCCCATCGGCGGTTGCGATCGAGACCGTGCCATCATCTTCGACATCGATCTTCGCGCCCGTTTCTTCGACCAGGGCGCGGATGACTTTTCCTCCTGGTCCGATGACGTCGCGAATCTTGTCCGGATTAATCTTGATTTTGATAATCCGGGGCGCCAGCGGCGAAATCTCGGTACGTGGTTCTGACAGTGCTTTCTCCATCAGACCGAGAATGTACAAACGGCCCTTCTTAGCCTGCTCGAGCGCTTCCGCCATAATCTGTGCATTGACGCCCGTGATCTTGATATCCATTTGCAGCGCGGTAATTCCCTCGTTCGTACCCGCGACTTTGAAATCCATATCGCCGTAGTGGTCCTCGGCGCCGGCGATGTCCGTCAGGATCGCGTACTTGTTACCTTCCATCACCAGGCCCATGGCCACGCCGGCCACTGGCGACTTCAAAGGAACACCGGCATCCATCATCGCGAGCGCGCCTCCGCAAACGCTGGCCATCGACGACGAGCCGTTAGATTCGGTGATGTCCGACACGATGCGAATTGTGTAAGGGAAAGTTGTGTCGTCGGGCAGCGCAGCTTCCAGCGCGCGGCGCGCCAGAGCGCCGTGTCCAATCTCGCGACGGCCGGGGCTTCCGAATCTTCCAGTCTCGCCGACCGAGTAGGGCGGGAAATTGTACGCGAGCATGAATCGGCGCTTGACCTCTCCTTTTTCGAGATCATCCATGAACTGCTCGTCTTCTTTTGTGCCGAGCGTCGTGGTGACCAGCGCCTGGGTCTCGCCGCGAGTGAACAGCGCCGAGCCGTGGGTGCGTGGCAGAAAGCCAACTTCACAATTGATGGCGCGAATTTCTGAAAAGCGGCGGCCATCGGGCCGGCGCCGGTGATTCAGGATGTCGTCGCGGAAAATCTTTTCCTTCAGATGGTCGAAAATTTTCTTGGCCATCATGCGCTTTTCGAGCTGATCTTCCGGATAGGACTCGACCACTTCTTTTTTCAGCGCGTCGACCGCGGCATAACTCGATCGTTTCTCTTGTCCCGTAGTGTCGAGCGCCGCGCGCAGGCGTTCCGCGTAATTCCGTTCAACCTCGCCAACCATCTCCTCGTTCAACACGGGTGGCTCGACGGCCCGTTTTTCAATTCCGAGCGCCTTGTAAAGCTCTTTCTGCCAACGGCACAGACGATTGATTTCCTTGTGCGCCAGCATCAGGGCTTCAACCATGATCTCTTCAGAAACTTCCTCGGCGCCGGCTTCGACCATCACGATGGCTTCTTCCGTGCCGGCCACGATCAGGTTGAGCTTGGACTCGCGAACTTCCTCGTAGCTGGGGTTGACGAGGTACCGGCCGTCCTTCAGGCCAACGCGCACGCCGGCAATCGGGGTCGGAAACGGAATGTCCGAAAGATACAGCGCGCAGGACGCGCCGGTGATCGCGATCACGTCAGGGTTGTTGTCCGGATCGGCCGAAATGACCGAAGCCACCACCTGCGTTTCATT
This sequence comes from Pyrinomonadaceae bacterium, assembly GCA_035274925.1. Taxonomy (GTDB): domain Bacteria; phylum Acidobacteriota; class Blastocatellia; order Pyrinomonadales; family Pyrinomonadaceae; genus UBA11740. Next base: position 4,158 of record DATENS010000024.1, read on the forward strand.
GCGATAACCTTCGGTGAAAAGCGGACGGCAGGGCCGGTCGATCATGCGGCTCGTCAATACTTCCTTTTCGTTTGGCCGTCCTTCGCGCCGGAAGTAATTTCCGGGAATGCGCCCGGCCGCGGAAAAGGCTTCGCGGTATTCCACCGTAAGCGGAAAAAAGTCTATGCCTTCGCGTGGGGTGAGGGCGCCGACCGCGGCGCACAAAACCATTGTGTCGCCATAACGGATCACGCATGATCCGTCCGCCTGTTTGGCCACGCGGCCTACTTCCACGGAGAGATCCCGATCACCAACTCTGATTGATTCTTTGAGGTATTTCTTCACTGTCATTTGTTCGTCTCCTTTTGACGACGCCGGGCCGTTTCGGCCGGCACGCAGCGTCTCATCCGCTGCGATTTATGTTCGACAAACTTCAGTTTGTCGGGTTCAAGTTAGCGACAAGCTGAAGCTTGTCGTACAAAAAACAAAGGCGGCAGAGCCTAGCCGTGAAGCTCTCGCCGCCTTTTCCGTTTTCTTAGGCTACTCGCGCCGCCTGGATTCCTTGATATCGCCGTCACGTTCGGCTCGGTTACAGACCTTCGAAAGGGCGCGGGCTTTGTCTTAATACTCAGGGATTCGAAGATTCCCTGGTTCTTTTTTTGACTAACGCTGACTATTTTCTTAGTCCCAGCCGGCCCACGACTTCGTGGTACTGCTGGATATTCGTCTTCTTCAAGTAATCGAGCAAACTTCTCCGGTGCGAGACCATCTTCAGCAGGCCGCGCCGCGAGTGATTGTCTTTCTTGTGAGTCTTGAAATGCTCGGTGAGCTCGTTGATCCGCTGACTTAAGAGCGCGATTTGTACCTGGGGTGAACCCGTGTCGGTTTCATGTGTTCGAAAGTCGTTGACTAACTTTTCTTTCGCTTCTTTTGCTAATGCCAAAGATGGCCTCCTAAACCGCAGTAAACCGTATAGATACGGCAAACCGCAAGAAATTAAATTACGAATCAGAAGGTAACATCCCCCTCATCTGACTGTCCAGCGGCGGGGAATTCATTAGGTTTTTGGGCACTTGGACAGTGTAGGGGCGCCGAGGTTCTCAGGTTATCAGGGGTCGGAACCGTCTTTTGTTCTAACCGGATCCAGAGCTAAAATCAATTCGCCCTGAATCATTCGGGATTATTTCCCCAACTTATTTCCGGATTGCTCAGACGGAGAAATAGAGTCCGTGAGGAATGTTTTGCGTCCACAGTTCGACTGAGTTGATATCAATGAACGCGCCCAATTGGCTACACCTCAAATCCATTCTCCAGGCCGCGATGGACTTAGACCCCTCGGACCGAGTGGCATTCATTAACCGCTCCTGTGCGGGCAATCCTGAACTGCGGGAACGAGTAAAGCAGTTGCTGGCTTCGCCTGAGGAACTCAAACACTTCATTGATTTGCCCCCGAAGGTTGACCCCGATTTGGTCACAACTTTGCGGGATGGCGAAAGTATTGGAGAGCCCAGCCGGGCCGGCGAGCGATTAGGACCGTACCAGCTCATTCGTCCTCGCCCAACGACAGAGCGGCCCAGTTTCGGATCGGGAATGTGCAAGCCGAACTGGGGAAAGCCTACGCCGCCCTGGCTGCTAACAATAAAAACCCCGCCCGTAGTCTGGCCCAGTGGCGCGAAGCGCGCGCATGGTTTCAGAAGAGCCTGGCAATCTACAAATTACTTCGCGAGTCGACGACGATCGCGGGCGAAGACGGTGCGCGCTTTGACGTGGTGTCTGCCGAGCTTGCCAAGGCGGACGAGGCGATCGCTAAACTTAACGGCAAATAAAAGTAGCAGAGGTCTCGCCCGTGACTCACGCGCAAGATGCGCGGGCCACCTTCGGCTTGCAGTTCCTTTTGATTCAGAGTCAAATACCCATCCGGAAAAAGTCGACCCAGTAAGTGCTCACGAGGCGTAAATGACAAAAGAAAACAGCCGAATTCTGATCATCGGCGGCGGATTTGGAGGCCTGTTCACGGCTCTGGATCTGGCCGGGGCGGGCAACGTCACCCTGGTTAGTGACGAAGATCACTTTCTATTCAAGCCCATGCTTTACGAATACCTGAGTGGCGAGGTCGAAGCCTGGCACATTGCCCCCAACTATTCAGAGCTGCTCGACAAGGATGTTCGCGTCGTGCGCGGCGCGGTTTCCGCAATCGACTTGAACGGCCGCTCAGTCACGGTCGCCGGCCAGAAAGATCCGATTGCGTACGACGTGCTGGTGCTTGCGCTGGGCGCGGTGACGAATTATTGGGGCGTCGCCGGGGCCGAGCAATTCACCATGCCGTTTCGAACAATTACCGACGCGAATCAGTTGCGGCAGCGCATGACCGAGGCGCTGGATCACATGCCACCCGACGCGGACGAGCAGGATGCGCGCAACGCTTTAACCTTTGCCATAGTGGGTGGAGGCGCCAGTGGAGTTGAATTGTCGACCAAGATGGCGGACCTGTTGCGCGATGCGATCAAAAGGCGGGCGCTGCGCGGCGAGCCACGCGTGATGATTATCGAGATGGCTGATCGCATTCTGCCGGGAATGGGCGACGAAATCCGCGAGTACGTGGAAAAGGCTCTGCGGGAGTCTCGTATCGAGATACACACAAACACACGAGTCGTGCGCGCCGGCGAGCATTCCCTGACTCTTGAACACAAGGGCAGCGAAACAGAAATCGACACGGCGGCGGTAGTTTGGGTGGCCGGCGTGCGCGTCAATCCGCTGATCGAGAACTTGAATGTCGAAAAGGATAAGCGCGGCTTAATGATGGTCGGTCCGACGCTGCAGCTACCCGGGCACGAAAACGTTTTCGCGCTCGGCGATAATTCGTTCTATCCGGATGTGGTCCCGACGCTGGCAGGCACGGCCCAGCTTGCGCTGCAACAGTCGCACCTGTGTGCGCGGAACGTGCGCGCGTTCCTGGGCGGCGATGAATTGAAGACGAAGCACTTCGTGGAATTGGGAGAAGCGGTGAGTCTGGGTACTGAGCATGCCGCGGTGCTGTCTGCCGGCAAGGTAATTGGCGGGCCGCTGGCGCGCCAGGCGCGATTCGCAATGTACACGGCGCGGCTGCCTACCTGGCATCATCGTCTGCGAGTGGGCGCGAGCTGGTTCTTCGAAGGCACCCAGCCGCGACCGCTGCAGCCATTGGGGTTTTGATAAGTACCTCATGCGCTCGCATAGGTTCTTGGCTATAATAAGGGCCAGTTGAAAGGGTTCTTTATGTCGACCGCTAAAGATGAAGTGAGAGAGTTGCTCGGAAAGTTGCCGAATGACTGCTCTCTCGAAGATATCCAATACCACCTTTACGTACTGGAAAAGGTTAGGAATGGATTAGAGGCCGCAGAGTCGGATGGCGGCATTCCACAGGACGAGGTTGAGGCCCGGTTGAGCAAATGGCTTACCGAGTAGTTTGGTCCCCTCGAGCGGTTGACGACGTCGATTCCATCGCTTCCTACATAGCGCGCGATTCGATGACACATGCATCGGCTGTAGTCGCCAAGATCATTCGCACCACCCGATTATTAAAGCAGTCTCCTTTCGCCGGCCGCATCGTGCCCGAATTCGAAGAAGAATCATTACGTGAACGGTTTGCTTACAGCTATCGGATCATTTATCGGGTTCAAGAGAAGACCGTAGTCGTGGCTGCCGTGATTCACGGGAAACGTAACCTGGAAATGGTTGAGCCTCCAAACTAATTAGCCGATGACGAAGTCTCAACAGGATTTCTGCGCAGCTGCACCACCACTCGGCGACATGTCTGCCGAAGATTTTCGCCGCTTTGGTCATCAGATCGTCGACTGGATCGCGGACTACTTCGAACGGATCCAAGAGCTGCCTGTGCTCGCTCAAGTTGAGCCGGGCGATCTAAAAACACAATTGCCCGCCTCTCCCCCGGAAACCGGCGAGCCGATGGAAACAATCCTCGCAGATATAGATCGATTAATCGTTCCCGCACTCACGCACTGGAGTCACCCGTCATTCTTCGCTTACTTCGCCACCTCAACTTCGGCGCCGGGAATTTTTGGTGAGTTGCTCAGTGCCGCGTTCGATGTGAAGTCGATGTTGTGGCGCACGTCGCCCGCGTCGACTGAGCTGGAGGAAGTCACGCTCGACTGGCTACGGCAGATGATGGGCCTCGATCCCGGCATGCACGGGTTTATCTATGACACCGCATCAGTCTCGAGCATGCACGCAATCGCCGCGGCGCGCGAAGGTGTCGAGATGCGCATCCGCGAAGAAGGCATGAGCGGCCGAACGGATCTGCCGCTGCTGCGGGTCTATGCTTCTGAGCAAGCGCACTCGTCGATCGATAAAGGGATTATTACGCTCGGCCTGGGCCAGCGCGCGCTGCGCAAGATTCCCACCGACAGCGAATTTCGGATGGACGCGAAAGCGTTGGTCCAGGCGATCGAAGAAGATAAGCGAAATGGATTCCTGCCTTTCTGTATCGTCGCGACCGTCGGTACAACTTCGACGTCCAGCATCGATCCGGTGGCCGACATGATCGAGATTGGTGAGAAGCACGCGATGTGGCTGCATGTTGACGCAGCCTATGCCGGTTCGGCAGCGATCGTGCCCGAGATGCGCCACATCCTCGAAGGCTGTCATCGCGCGGATTCGCTGGTCCTCAATCCACACAAGTGGCTGTTCACGCCTTTTGATCTCTCGGTGCTGTATTGCCGCCATCTTGATTTGTTGCGCCGCGCGTTTTCGCTCGTGCCTGAATATCTGCGTACGCCGGAACAAGACAAGGTGCGGAGCGGATCGGACTATGGAGTGCAGTTGGGCAGGCGCTTTCGTGCGCTGAAACTTTGGATGATCATTCGCTACTTCGGGCATGAGGGTTTGGCCGCGCGGATTCGCGAACATTGCCGCCTCGCCAAGCTTTTCGCTTCCTGGGTCGAAGCGTCGAAAGACTGGGAGTTGTCAGCGCCTGTACCGTTTGCCCTGGTTTGCTTTCGCGCCATAACTGAAGTCGAAGGGAAGCACCTGGACGAAATTAACGAAACAATTATGCACGCCGTGAATTCCGGCGGCCGTGCCTTCCTTTCGCACACCAAACTTAACGACAAACTGGTATTGAGGCTCTCGATCGGCAACATTCGCACGACGGAAGCGCATGTGCGGGCCGTTTGGGAGTTGCTGAACCAGGAGCTGCGCCGGGTAACCTCTGCAAAATGACTCGCCGCAAACTTTTTCTCTTTATCCTGATCCTGATAGTCGTTTCTCAGGTTCCGTTCGTGTACCGCCGCTACCGGCTCGGCCGTTTGCGGAACACCATCCAGGCGCTCGCAGCTCAGCGAGTAACCAACCAAAGCACGAGCAACTATGTCGATTACAAAGGCGTGATTCACGTCCACACGTCGTTGGGTGGACACAGCACAGGGACTTTTTCCGAACTCATCGCGGCGGCCAAAGCGAATCAACTCGACTTTGTAATCATGACTGAGCATGCGCAGGCGGAATTCGATACTGCGGCGCTGACTTTGAATGGGGTGCAAAGCGGCGTGCTGTTTGTGAACGGCAACGAAGTCTCAACCGGCAATGGTGATCGCCTGTTGTTAATACCCGGCTCAGCCAGCGCGGCACAAGCGGGAACGCAATCCACTCAGGAGGTCATAGACAAGCAGCGAACATCTGGCGGTTTGACATTCGCCGCGTATCCGAGTGAATCAGGCAACTGGCAATCGACGTCCGTTGATGGCGTCGAAGTTTACAACCTCTATACCAATACGAAACAGCTTAATAAGCTGACAACCTTCTTCGACGGCATTTGGTCTTATCGCGGTTTTCCGGACTTGATGTTCGCAAATTTCTTTACCCGCCCGGACGAGAACCTGAGACGCTGGGACGAAGCCAATGCGAATCGCAAACTGATCGCGATTGGTGGTAACGATGCGCACTCGAATGTTGGATTCGGTTTAGGCGACGCAACAGGCAAGCAATTGTTGGGCGTTAAGCTGGATCCCTATGAGCGAAGTTTTCGCACGGTCAGGACACACGTGCTGATCAAAAAGGACAAGCCATTAACCAGGGAGAGCTTGCTCGAGGCCATCTCCCTCGGACATTGCTATGTCTCGTTCGATATCTTCAGCGAACCCACCGGGTTTCAATTCGCGGTGACTAATACAGATCAGATCATGGGCGACAGAATATACGCGCAGAATGAAGCCGAGCTGCTGGCGACAGCGCCGCTGGCAAGCCGGTTTGTTCTCTTCAAAAACGGAACTGCCGTCGAGCAAAAGACCGGAACGCGTGTCCAGTTTACGGTTACCCCCACCGGCATTTACCGGGTCGAGGTCTATCTTGATTCACTGCCCGCACCGGCAAAAGGCCAACCCTGGATCATCTCGAATCCTATCCATGTAGCCTCCGTGGACCCTTCACGAGTTTTTTGAAGCATCAAAACCCTGCAAAAACACGCCAAAAACGGTTCTTGATACCGCCCGATTCACTGTGTTAATCTGTGTTTGCCTAAGTTGGGCAAGCCCTTTCCGGGCCCCTCTTCACCTCGCAAAAGTCCGTACCGATGTTGAGCAAGACAAACCACTTTGAATTCGACTGGTGGATCGTCCAGAAGCGTGCAGTGCATGTCACTGTGATCGTGCTCGCGCTTTGTGTCACGGCTTCAGGCGTCGCGCTCTATGTTTGGAAGTTTGGAAATCCTTTCAAGGGCGTGGCGGCGAAAACTGACGCGCGCGCGGGTGCGCGGTTCATGTCTTTCGAAGGTGATGTGCGCGTGATTCATGCAGCTACTCGCGAAGTAGTTCTCGCCAGCCGTGACACGCAACTCTATCCGGGCGACACGGTACAAACACAGGCAGACGGAAGAGCTCGGATCACGATGGCTGACGGCTCAACGGTTGTAGTCCGGCCCAACAGCACCATCATCATTCGCGATAACGTCAGCTCAGAAGGTGGGAAGCGATCGAACGTTCACGTGGTGGTCGATAGCGGACAGATGTCGGTGCGAACAGAGGAGCAGACTGAAGGCGCAAAGAACGTAGTCGAAACGCCCAAGGCCCAGAGCCGAATCGGCGGGCGGACGGATGCGAGCTTTGGCGTCAACGCAGACGGCACCGAAGAGATTCGAGTTAAAGATGGTGCAGTCGAAGCCAGGAACCGAAACGGCGAGAGCGCGAACTTGAAATCCGGTGAATACGTTTACATCAATCAGTCGGCGACGATTTCGAAACCGCAGAAACTGCTTGATGTGCCAAAGCCGTTGGAGCCACAGGACCTGGAAAGGATTGTGGTTGGCGGAAATGGTTCGGCAAATGTTCCTTTGTACTGGCAAAAACCGCAAACAGGCGTGCCGGCTTACTACCGCGTGGAAGTTGCTACTTCTCCATTCTTCGTGCCCGAAGGAAAAGTCATCGAGCGCGATCAATTGGCGTCCACTCAGTTCAGCGCTAATGACTTGAGGCCTGGCGCCTACTTCTGGCGGATTCGGGCCACTGCTGCTTCGGGACAGATAAGCGACTGGAGCGAACCCTTAAAGTTCATCGTGGCGGGTCAGGGAAACCGGCTCGGATCAGTTTCAGTATCGCGTTTGAGCAGCACCTATCTCGGAGGCAACGTCTACATCATTCGCGGAGCGAGTCCTCCGGGCACAACCATTTCAGTTCTGGGCCGTGAAGCTCTGGCTGGCCCGGACGGTACATTTCAACTTCAGATCACTGCCGCGCCGGGCATGCGCGAGGTGACAATTCAGGCATCAGACAGGCAGGGTAATAGCAGTCAATATCGGTTGCCACTCTAGCGCAATGGCCAGTGGCGGGACGCCTCGCATCGCGTCAAAAAAGAAATTAGCAGAAATCGCGGCGAGACTTTGGATTACTGATAGCATTAGCAAGCGAATCGTTGTATCTTGGTCAGTCGTTTCTGCCCTCGGTGAGTTGTATGCGGTACGGTCGGCCCGCTCGCGAAGTTTGGTAAGACTTCATTAGGTCGGTAACCCAGGATGGCCGCTCACCTCTTCCGGCGATTCAAATTACCAGTCAGGGAAATCTTCTAGATGGCCTTAAAATCTGTTTTCAGCCTTTTTTCAAGCGATCTGGCAATTGATCTCGGGACCGCGAATACTCTGGTTTACGCCAAAGGTCGTGGCATTGTTGTTTCAGAACCATCGATCGTCGCAATTAACAAAGTCACCAACGCTGTCGAAGCCGTCGGCCGAGACGCAAAAGAGATGCTGGGCCGCACGCCCGGCAACATCGTCGCCATTCGGCCCATGAAAGACGGCGTGATCGCGAACTTTGAAGTGACTGAAAAGATGTTGCAGCACTTCATCCGCAAAGCCCACAACGGAAAAACCTGGGTCAGCCCGCGAGTGGTAATCGGCATCCCATCGGAGATCACTCAGGTCGAACGGCGCGCTGTCGAAGATTCGGCTTATCGCGCCAAGGCTTCCGAAGTCTATCTGGTTGAAGAAGCCATGGCCGCGGCCATCGGCGCCGGCCTGCCCATCACTGAGCCGCACGGCAACATGGTGGTTGACATCGGCGGGGGCACCACAGATATCGCCGTGATCAGTTTGAGCGGCATTGTTTATTCGCGTTCGGTGCGCGTCGCCGGAAACGAAATGGACGAAGCCATCACCCAGTACATCAAACGAAAGTACAACCTGCTGATCGGTGAACGCACCGCTGAAGCAATCAAGATTGAGCTGGGTTCGGCGTTCCCACTCGACGAAGAGCTTTCCTACGAAGTACGTGGACGGAATCTTATCGAAGGCATTCCCAAAACGATCACGATTACCGATGAGGAGATTCGTGAAGCGCTTGCCGACTCTGTCTCGACCATCATCAATGCGGTTCGCGTAGCCCTGGAGCGTACGCCGCCGGAACTTTCGGCGGACATTGTCGAACGCGGCATTGTGCTCACCGGCGGCGGCGCCTTGCTGAAGAACCTCGACAAGCGTTTGTCGATTGAAACCGGACTACCGGTTTCTTTGGCTGAAGATCCGCTGGCGTCCGTGGTGCTCGGCACCGGCAAGATGCTCTCGGACTTCGATCTGCTGAAGCGAGTCAAGTGGGACAATAGTTTGACCAGTGGAACCTGAGCCATTGCGAATTGCGGATTTCGAATTGCGAATTTGGACTTTTTGAACCACGCAAATTCGAAATTCGAAATTCCAAATTCGAAATTCCAAGCATGGCCGCGATTCGTACTCAGAGGGAAATTCGGCAGCGAGCCCCGTGGTGGCTCTTTGGCTTGCTCGCCTTGAATTTTGCTCTGATGACTTACGACGCGCGCAAGAACGCGCCCACGCAACAACCCGTCCGTTCCCTCGCGCAAAGCATTGTCTATCCCATTCAACGTGGCGCTTCCGCTGTCGGAAACTGGATTGGCGGACTCTTCAGCGGAATCGGCAATCTGCGAGGCAGGGCCAGCGAGAACGAACAGTTGCGCGCCCGGATCGAACAGATGCAGACAGAGCTGCGTGACACGCGAGAAAAAGCAGCCGAAGCCGAGCGTCTTCAGAAGCTGCTCAAACTCAATGAACAAAGCCCGTACACGGCGGTGACCGCGCAGGTCATTGCGCGCGATCCCACGATGTGGTTCGACGCTATATCCATCGACAAGGGACGCTGGTCAGGAATTGAAATCAACATGCCGGTAGTGACCGCGGATGGCGTGGTGGGCCGGGTGGTCTCGACCGGACCGGTGAGCGCGCAGGTGATGCTGATCACCGACGAGAAGTCCGGCGCCGGCGCCATTGTGGGCCAGTTGGGCCAGTCAAACGCGATTGGCTCGATCCGGGGAATCAGTGAAAATGGTTTGCTCGACATGCGTTACGTTTCGGGTTTGGAAAAAGTGCAAGTTGGCGACGTGGTTTACACCACCGGCCAGGATGGGATCTATCCGGCGGGCTACACCATCGGCCAGGTGGTGGAAGTGCGGCCCGGTTCAGCCACGCAAACTCAGGTGATTCATATTCGTCCGAGCGCCGGCCTCGACCGGTTGAAAGCGGTAACCGTTCTTCAGTATCGCCCACCGAAGCGCGCCGAAACAGATCAGTCTCTCCCGAATGTAGACAAGAAAAAACAGTAGGCAGTAGGCAGTAGGCAAAAGGCAGTAAGCACGTTTCGCACGAACATGAATCAATCTTTCTGTCAAAGCTCTTCTAGCCAAGCCAAATTTGGTCTTGCTGCTTACTGCCTACTGCCTACTGCCTGCTGTTCTCCGCCATGCGCCAACTGAAGATTGCAATAGTTCTGCTCGTGGCGATCGCTCTGCCTGCGGCGCTGCGCGCAGTCTGGCAGCCGTTCGCTTACGTTGACCTGGCGCTGATCGTAGTCGTTTATTTTGCCCTGCAACGAGAGCCGCTGCATGCGTTGTTCATCGGAGCCATCGCGGGACTGGCCACCGACGCGATCAGTCGCGGCTTGCTGGGCGCCGGCGGCTTTTCCAAAGTGCTGACCGCTTACGCGGTTTATTTCGTCGCGTCGCGGGTGATGCTGGACACCACGCTGCTGAGAATTCCCGTGCTGGCGGCGGCCGCTTTGATCGATAATCTGGTTTATGTGGGGATGAACCGGCTTCTGGGCCAGACATCATCGATGCCGTTTGTGAAAGGCCTGTCGTTTAAAATAAGCGCCACGACGATTGCCGGCACCATCGCGCTTTATCTATATGATACGTATCTTAGCGAAAAGGCCCGCCAGCGGCGGCAGTTTACCGTGCGCCGGCGGGTGGCGCGCCGCAGTCCCGGCATTCTGAGCCGAAAGAGAAGAAGCGGGCAGTGGTGATGTAGCAGCGCAATGCGCATAGCCTACGGGCGAGACGCCCGGGCCACTTTTTATGAAGTTCGTTGACGATTCCCAAAACCTTCGCATCAGGCTAAGACTGATCCAGGTCCTGGTACTGGTGATGCTCGGCTTGCTCGCAGTCCGTTTGTACGTGCTGCAGGTCGTCAACGGATCTAAATACGCCGAGGTGGCAGTTAACCAGCGCATTCGCCGCTTGCCGATTCCGGCCCCGCGCGGCGTGATTTTCGATCGCGACAAGAAAATCCTGGTTGATTCACGTCCGATATACAGCATCATTCTTTCTCGCGAAGACACAGAACGCATCGATCGCAAGACTTTGATCCAGCCACTTTCTCAAAACCTGGACATTGATCCGCAAATATTGCGCGAGCGCTTCGACCAAGTGAAAACACAACGGGCGTTCGAGTCGATTCTGATCAAGGAAGAAGCCACGCAAGCGGACATTGCCTGGGTCGAAGGGCATCAACTGGAGTTTCCCGCTCTCCGTATCGAACAAACGCCGCAACGGCGCTATCCCGCCAACGGCTTCCTGGCACACGTCCTCGGCTATGTTCAGGAAATCAGTCCCCAGCAGCTCGAGGACCCGCGCTACCAGGACTACAAACCGGGCGACATCATCGGGCAGGAGGGAATCGAGGCGGTTTACGACGAATTTCTCCGCGGCCGTGATGGTTACCGTGAAGTCATCGTCGACAGTCGCGGTCACATTCAAAGCGAAAGGTCGCGCGTCGAGCCGCAATCCGGCCAGGACATGGTATTGACCATTGACAGCGACCTTCAGTTTGCGGCCGAAGAAGAGCTGAGAAAATCTCCGCAGGGCCGCGGCGTGATTATTGCCATGGATCCGAATAACGGCGAGCTTTTCGCACTCGCCTCGGCGCCAAGCTTCGATCCAAATCTTTTTTCGCAACGCATTACTACCAAGGAAGGCCGTGCCGAATATCAGCAGTTGCTTAATCATCCGGACAAACCGTTGCTGAATCGCGCGGTGCAAGGACGCTATCCGCCCGGCTCGACGTGGAAGCCGCTGATGGCGATTGGTGGATTGCAACAGGGCGCCATCACGATCGCGGACTCGCACGTGGTATGCGGCGGCGGCATTACGATCGGTAACCGATTTACGCGCTGCATGGGCGGCAATCACGGCTCGCCCGACGTTCATGTCGCGATAATGAAATCGTGCGACGGTTATTTTTATCGCCTCGGATTGAAAATGAAACTCGAAGGAATGCAGCAGATGGTGCGCGAATTCGAGCTCGACAAGCGGTCCGGCATCGATCTGCCCCACGAAATAGTGAGCATCACCCCATCGCGCGAGTTGAAAGCGAAGCTTTATCCGAAAACTCCGGACTGGACAGATATCGATACCATTCACGCGTCATTCGGACAGGGGCAAGACGTGATTACGCCGATCGCGTTGTTGCGCGCGCACTCAGCCATCGGCATGAAAGGCAAGCTGTACGTTCCGCATTTACTAAAGGAACTTCTACCGATCGGGGCGGTCGGTGAACGGCCCGACCGGCCGGCGAGATTTTTCGATCGACCGCAGCCGCGCGACATGGGAATCGATCCCGAGCAAAATGCCGCGGTCATCCAGGCGATGTGGGGAGTCGTTAATGAAACCGGCACAGCCACCGGAATTAAAATGGCCGGCTTCGACATAGCCGGCAAGACCGGCACCGCTCAGGTCGTCAGTCTCGGAAAAGAAGGCAGCGAACACCGCGATCATTCGTGGTTTGTTTCGTACGCGCCCGCCTTTAAACCAGAGATTTCCGTAGTGGCGTTAATCGAAAACGCAGGACTCGGCTCGCGCTTCGGCGCGCCATCAGTGCGCGCGGTCTATGACGTCTACTATCAGAAGAAACATGCACAGCCCGCGGCGCCAAAAGAGAATATCGCGATGAAGGTCCGCTAGTGGGACAAACTTGAGTTTGTCCGACTGCTGACAAGCTGAAGCTTGTCATACAGATCATGGTTGAAGTTCTAAAACGACGAACGTTCCGAGATTTCGATTGGTTGCTGGCGTTGCTGGCAATCACCATCGTTTGTTTCGGCGCCTGGGAGATTCGCAACGCGCAGCCTACGGAAACGTACTGGCAGAAGCAGCTGCTCGGCCTCGGCGTGGCGATGGTGGCAATGCTGGCGATCGCTTTCAGCGACTATCGCCGGCTGGTTGAGCTGGCGCCGATACTCTACGCGATCGGTTTGATTCTCCTCGTGCTCGTGCTGATCCCCGGTATCGGCATGAAAATTAACGGCCAGCGCTGCTGGATAAAACTGCCGGGCCCGTTCGGTCAGTTCCAGCCATCCGAGTTCGTCAAAATCCCGGTAGTGCTGATGCTGGCAAAGTATTTTGGGAAGCATCGCAGCCGAGCGCTCAGCTGGAAAGAGTTGATCATCGGCGGCGCAATTCTATTCCTGCCCATCGGGCTGATTCTGCTGGAACCGGACACGGGCCAGGCGCTCACCTATCTGCCACTGCTGGCCATGGTGCTCTTTCTTTCTTCAGTGCGGATGTGGATCGTGGCAGTGGTGCTGGCGGGCTGTATTGTCGGCGCGCCATTAGGTTATTACGTCGGCGTCAAAACCGGCCTGTTGCGCGGGTATAAGCTCGAGCGCATCAACGTAATTCTCGATCCGGAAAGCGCTGACAAGCGTGGCTTTGGCTATCACACCTGGCAATCGATGGTGACCGTCGGCGCAGGCGGCATCACCGGGTCACGGGATTCGGAGTTTTCACAGAGCAGCCTGAAGTTCCTTCCTGAACCGCACTCCGATTTTATCTTTGCTGTCACCGCTGAAACGACGGGATTCATCGGATGTCTGCTGTTACTGGCATCGTATGGATTACTGTTAACGCGTCTGATTACGGATGCCCGGCGTTCGAGCGATCGCACGGGCATGCTGGTAATTATGGCAATTGTCGGCGGGCTTATCTTTCAAATCATGCTCAATGTGGGGATGGCGGTTGGGTTACTGCCGGTGATCGGAGTGCCCCTGCCTCTGATGAGCGCCGGACTGTCTTCCGTGCTCGCCACCTTCATCGCGATCGGATTCGCCATCAGTGTGCAACTGCGCCGCTTTGTAAATTGAGACAAGAAAGGCGCAAGCCGGTAGGCTTGCGCCTTTGCGAATAAACCGCGCGCTCTCGCGGGTTATTTTCGGTGCCTGCGTGAAGTGGTTTGCAACTTGCGAACTTGTGCCCTCAGTTGCTCGATCTCCTTCTGTTGTTCCTTGATCGCATTAAGCATCGTCCACAGAATCGGATCATTGTTAACCATCAAGTAGCCGTTCTCGTTTCGCGTGACGGCTTCAGGAATGGTCTTCAACAACGCCTGCGCCGCAAAACCCACGTGCTCTCCTTCTGACTTAAGGCCGAGGGCATTGTTCTGCAGGTACCGATAACGAAGCGGCTGCAACTGCATGAGCGCGTTGAGCCCGGTGTTGAAGCGGCCGTTAATTTTCTTCAGGCGTTCATCTGAAAAGACCGCCCAGGATCCACCACCGGGTTTGCTTGCATTTCCGTTGACCGAGAGGAGATCGGTGGGCGCCGCCGTCCCAATTCCGACGTTTCCGGTTCCATTAATAATGAAATCGCCGGTGCCGTTGAAAAAGTTGATAGCTCCGTTCGTTCCTTGAACGACGGCAATTTTGGTCGCGCCTCCGCCGTCAGCCAGTTGCCAGGTTCCGGTATCGCCAAGATGCTGAGCAAATGAATTTCCCAGAACCGAGTTACTGATATCAAATCGGGCGGCGCCCGACGTACCAAATGTACCAGAACCGGAGACGGTCAGCTTCGCTCCGGGACTTGCCGTACCAATACCGACGTTGCCACTCGCGGCAATATCAATGCTACTGGTGGGCGCGCCGGGCCGGATGCGAAAGGGCAGGCGCGAGCCGCCGGTGACGTCGCGAACAAAGAAGTTGGCTTCATTGCCGGCGATGTCCCATGTCTGAGCGGCGAAGCCGCCGGTATTATTTTGCTCGAGGCGAATTGCCGGCGTGTCGCTGGTGTTCATGTGAATGTCCAACACCGGCACGAGAGTCCTCAATCCAACTTTTCCGTTGCTCGCGACCACTAGTGAGTTAGCAGGAGCGCCGGCAGTGAACCGGCCAATGATGGTGCCGGTCTCGGAATTGCCGGTTGAGCCCTGATCGACAAATCCCAGAAAACTGCTGCCCCCGCTGCCTGAATCGTTGGCTCTAATCTGCCAGTTATTGGTCGGGAAGCCCTGTGAGGTACTGGTGTCGTCAAATTGTAAGCGGGTGTTGTTCTCTTTCAATCTGACTGTGTCAAAGCCAAAGACTTCGCCGTCGACGCAATCAAGGCCAACGCATTCGCTGCCCTGAACGATCTGATCGTCGGGCACGACATCGTCAGGGTGCGCCATCGGATGGTTTCGGAGTCTGGCAACTCTGTTCCGGAAACTGATCGCAGGTGACGGTCGTTGCTCGGCGGCTTTTGCCGAGCTTCGCTGTCCTTCCACTCCGCCGGGAACTACGACGGCTCCGTTTAGAATTGCGAAGCTGCCCGACTGGACCAGCGCGGGAAGCGCCGGATGTTTGCGTGCATTCCTCTTCGCATCTTGTTCGTCGTCGATGCCCCGAGCTTTCATCGCCTCTTTGAGCGCCGGCGATAACGTCGGCTTCAAACGCAATTCATAAGTGTAGGTTCCATCGGGTAATCCTTCGAACTGCCTGTCTGAAATTGAGAATTCAGGCGAGGCGCCGCCCTCGTAGTCTTTGCGAAACGATCTGCCGTCAGGCGCCGCGATGGTCAAACTCACACCGGAATTCGCCACCACCACTTCCCACCTGACACTTGCCCCGCCACCGCTCATGTTGGCCAAATTATCTTTCGCCTGGCCCAGTGCGACTGCCTGAAAGCAGACAAGGGAGAGCACGGCGAATGCTGCTAAGGTAAAAAATCTAAGACTTTTCATTTGAGTTTCCTCCGTTGGATTTGTTCACGAGCTCACGGGAGACGGCGAGGCAGGGCAAGAGTTCTTTGAAACCAGTGAGCCGCGATCTGGTTGACAAGGATAAACTTACTGAAGCTAGCTGGAGTTTTAGCAGGGATAGTAACGGCTGTCAAGATTTCTTCCAGGGCAATGCCAGGGCTCTCTGAATTGAGCGGTTTCGGAATCTGGCAAAGACGACGAAGACCAGGAGAAACAGGACCGAGGAACGCCGGCGGTCTTCGATTAACAGGGTGAAAGGCACGAGACAAAAGAGCGATTGCTCTTCTGCTCGTGCCTTTTTCACTGATGCGTGGTTGCTTTCCTACTTCGCAATCATCGGCTTGGTGAGCGCGCATGGTTCAAGAACCATTATTGTGCATCCGCCGCCTGCCTCGATATTGACGTAGAAGACGAAAGTGCCCGGTGTCTCAACTCCGAGCAGGAATTCGACACTTATTGACTGGCCGGGTAGAAGCGGCGTACCCAATAGAATAACTCCCGTAGGTGACGTGATAAGACTTCCACCAACTGAAGGAACGTTTAGAGAAGAGTTCCACCCACCACCGGAAGCTTGCGTCGGAGGATTATCTTCAACAGCGGTGGCCATCACATTTACGGGACCCCCACCAGTCATCACTACGAAGGATGGGAGCATTGAGTCCAGGGCGCGCAGATCGGCCTGACCAGATACTACCGGTGCCGTACGCGTTGTAATTTCAACAATGCGGAAACGCAAACGCGTAATTGGCATCCCGGTGTTGTTGGTGAACGTTCGTCTGATTGAGAGCGTACCAAAGGCTCCATTTGTCACTGGCGAAAACGAGCGAACACGATTGGGGGACGCTGTTGAGGACACCGTGGGATCCAGCAATGCCGCGCCAAACTGCGCATTGCGGTTGATCGGGCTCGCCAGGTTCTCCGGCCCCGGCGCTCCCAGATTCCTGCCTATACTTGTTGATGTGGTGGCGCTGGTGTCCACGCCCATAAAGTCCGCAACGTTGTCACCCGTGTCTTTCGGCAGACCGTTGGACGCGCGCGTCATAGTGCGAAGGAAGGCGTACTCAATGTTGCCGCCAATTTCATTACCTGGTGAAGAAGTCTGGAATCCAGCACCTTCACGATAGAGTGAATTGACATTTGCATAGCCAACCGCGTCGAGCCGATTAGCGAGATTGTAATTCGCGGGATTGTTGCTGCGGAAGAGCGCAATTCCGGCGCTGTCGGGAACGTCGCCTCCGGTCCAGGTCGTGTCAGCCGTGGCGTACCCGCCCAGGGAATACCCGGCTAAGTTAGCGCACAGGAAATGTCCGCGTGCTGGAATAGTTCTCCCATTGTCAACGCGACAAACTGCGCTGCCGTTCGACGCCACTACAGTCCAGCCCAACGAGCCATCCGTGGTGGCCACGGTGATGTCGCCGGAAGTATTGTTGTAAAGCTCGACAAACTCGTCTTGCGATCCGCCTGGCCCGCGGAAGCGAAACTCACTGATAATTAAAGACCCCGCAGCCTGCGGCGGCGTGGATGTTAGGTTCAGACCGATGAGGAGCGGATCGTGATCTGCAGCGCGAAACGCCGTGGGCGTGTAAAGGTCCTGCGTCTTGAACTCTTGGTTATAGTCAATTGCTACCGGCTCATCGGCATTGATATGCCAGATAGTCGCGCCGCTGACCTGGAAGCTCAGGCTTTTGGTCGTGAAGGCGTGATCCAACTCGCCAAACTGATTCCCAAACTGGAATGAATAGCGATCAGTCGCCGGAACGAAGTGCTCGGATTCGCTAACCAGGCCGCCTGCGCCGTCCGCCAGGGTGTCGCTCGCATCCTGTTCAAGAATGAAGAGCGGATCCTCTTCGCCATAGGCGTTGTAGTCCCCCACCGACAGCACGTCCGGATCGTTGGCGGCGAGCTTGCGATCCTGGATGAAGACGAGCAGGCGATTAGCCTGGATCTGTCGTTGCCCGTTGTCGCATCCCTGTCCGTCGCCAAAGTCCTGGTCGATGCCGGTGTCGCTGGCTGAACAACCTTTCGAAGTGAAGTGGTTGACGATAAAGGTGAACTTCTCGCTATTGCTGTTCTGTTGGAAGAGCTGGGCGAGCGGTGGACGCGCCTGGTCCCATGCCGAGTTGATGTCGTTAACCTGCGGGCCCAACGGAGTAACACTCGCCGGTTTGTAGATGATCGCGTTCTGAATTAGATCGGTGCCCGGATTCGGACTGTGCAACCCGATATAAGTGCCTGGCGCCGTCGCCGCATTCATGCCGTTAACCAGATCCTGGAGCGCACTGCTGGATCCGCCGCCGTCGTTTTCCATCTCGCTAACGCCGATGACATCGGCATTGAGCGCCACCAGCGCCGCAATGATCTTGGCACGCTGGCGATTGAATTCGGCGACTGTGTCTGCGCCTCGTGAAGTTGGGAAGCCGCCGCCGGCGCCATCGCCGTTGAAGTAATTCAGGACGTTCGAGGATGCGACCCTGAGAGTGCCGCCCACGCCCGCCGGCGACGCCGGACGCGGGTTCGCCTGAACAAATACCGGAGCCACCGTTGGCTGCAGCCGATACTCGCTGAAGTCGAAAGTCAGGACGCCGGTCAGGTCGGTGACCGTGTCGCCGGCCCGCCGGGTCTGATCCGGACTTTGATAAGGAATCGGGTTCGGGTTTTGTGTCGACAAACCGTCATCGAGAATGATGTAAGAGCGGAGGTTCAGGCTAGCTCTGTCCAGCGCACCGGTCGTGTTGGGACGATCAAAGCTGTTCTGCTGGAACATGCGCCCGTCGGAAGAGAGGGCCAATTCGCCAAAGCGTCCCCAGGTAAAGTTGCCGGTTACCGTCAAAGTGTCAGTGAACTTCACCAGCATGTTCTCGACCCGTTCCAGGTCGTTGTTGACCGGCTCTGGCAGGTCGTAGACGGTCGGCGCCGGAAGCGGATTACCGGTGCTGCAAACTTGCACTGATCCCGGAGCGATCTGGGTGTTGTTGAAAGCCTCAGAGACCGTGCCACTGACACGCACACGGTCACCCGGGTTCACGTCCACAGCCGGCGAACTTCCGTCGAAGACGAAGATGCCGTCTGACGTGGCTGTGTTCGCGTCACCCGTCGGGTCCTGAATATAAAAGCCCTTCAGGCCATTGGCGCCCTGAAAGTCGCCGATTACGATGCCTTCTGTCGTTGCTGCGCCCGGGATTGGTGTGGCGAGCCCACTCCCCTGAATTGTGTAAATCGGCGTGAAAGTCGACCCGCACGCCGTGAAGGTGGCGGTGGTGAAATCAAACGTGTAGTCGGCAGCCATATTCTGCGGCGGGTCATCGGTGTCTGAGTCTGTAACCTGCGCAGCTTCGACAGTAACTGTGCAGACTTCGTTAGACGCGAAATTCGAATCGGGGTTGAGCGTGAAAGTGATGTTGTCTGAGGTCGAGCTAACAAATGTGTGAGCACCGCTGGAGACACAATTGATAGTGAACGCCGCGTCAGGCGCGCTGACGGCCTCATTAAACGTTACGCCGATGTTTGCTGAGGACGCGACATCTGTCGCATTGTCCGCCGGCACCGTGCTGGCTACCGACGGAGCGGTGTCGGGCAAAACTGCATTTGCGGTAATCGAGAAATCGTCTACCGCCAATCCGTCATCGGCGCCTGAAGCGTTGAAGTCGTTGTAGCGAATCCAGAAAGTAGCGCCAGGTGCAATCGATAGTCCGCTGATTAGATTGCTGATGTTTGTGCGGTTGGCAGATAAGTTACCATCGAGTTGGCCGACGCTGCCGCTCGTAACTGGGGCGGTAAAGTCCAGCGTGTTAACGTCCGTCCAGGTTCCGGTCGTCAAACCAGTGGCATCGGTGCTGTATTGAAAATCGAGTCGATCAGTGCGGCCGGTAGTGCCTAAGCGCCATTGCTCACCTGTATAAGAAACCACAAGAGTGGTTATGGTCGTGCCCGTATCGTTCCTAAAGAAAGCTCCAATGGTCGGCACCAGTGAGCCGCTCTGTAGTTGTCCAAGGGCGCGATCGGGATCGCTCGTGGTGCCGTAGCTGTAAGTGTTACCGGTGCCGAGAAAACCATTATCTGCCGCGTAGGTCTGATTGGCGTTTGAACCAGTCTCCGCCCGTGTCCACGCAGCCGGCGTCGTGGCTGAGGCCGTCGCACTCGGAGACAGAAGGCTGAAGTTCTCTGTGAACGGCGTGTTGACTGCGGAAAGGCTGAAGGCGTCGTCGAGAAAGAGGATGCCGAGCGCCTGGCTGTCGCCGATGGTGGCCCCTCCCGAGGCCGACGAGAGATTAACCAAAAACATCTCGTCACCCTCAGAGTTTGTATCCCCGTTAATAGTCACATCGAAAGTCTCCGACGTGTCGCCGGAAACGAAGGTGAGGGTGGTGCCCGCTGAAATATAATCGGCGTCGGCAACAGTCGCGCTCGAGTCGGCCGTTGCGTAGTTCACCGTGATAGTGTTCTGCGACAGCCCGGTTAGGGTGACGGTAAAGGTCATTTGCTGCGTGCCGGCATTGCCTTCGGTAACGAAGGCATCGGCTATCGAAAACGTGGGCTGCGCATCGTCATTCGTGATTGTGCCCAGGCCTTGGGTGTCAATTGTGTTCGCACCAGTTACGTTGGTCAGATTTACAAAGAACGTTTCGTTTTGCTCGAAAAATGCGTCGCCGTTGACTGTCACATTTACTGTGGTAGCCGAGCTTCCTGAGGGGATGCTCCCAAAGCCGCCGACGATTGCGACGTAGTCATTGCCAGCGGTTGCCGGATCCGTCGTGCCGTCTTGCGTGTCCACCTGGAAGGTGACACCGCTGGCCGGCGCCGGGGCAGTGAGCGATACATTGAAGGTGAAAATGGTGGTGCCGCCGTTAGTCTCGGCCTGTGTCACATTATCGATGCTGAGATCGGGCGGACTGTCTTCGTTCTGGATTGTACCCAAGCCCTGCGAATCACCGGCGATCACTCCGGTCCCGCTAATATTGGTGACGTTGACGAAGAAAGTTTCGTTAGTCTCGGCAACCAGGTCGCCGTTAACTTGAACGGTAAAATTATAGGAAGTGCCGCCCTGGGGTATGGTTTGTGCGGTCAAACTCTGACCCTCGTAATCGTTATCTTCCGTCGCCGGATTGTCATCCTGGGCGGTGCCGTCTGCCGTGGCGATATCAAAAGTCACACCGCCGGCCGGCGCGGGCGAACTAAGGCTTACAGTGAAGTTGAAATTTGTCGTTCCCGCATTTCCCTCCGTCGCGGTGACGTCGTTAATCACGAGTGTGTTAAGTGGCGCCAACGCTACGCCGCGGAAGGCCTTGTTTGACGAGGCTGTGGCGATGCTTGTAAGTGTGCCGTTAATGTTCGCGGCGGGACCAGCGGTGTCAGTTAGGGAGTATAAAGTACCGTTAGTACCGCTGCTGCCGGTCGTGTAGAGCGCGACGCTGTTTGGGCCATTCACCACGCCCGTAAGTCCACGCAAATTAAGATTGGTGGCGCCCGATTGGATTACACCCCTTGCGGTCCACGTGGTGCCGTCGAACGTAAACTTCTGGATGCCTCCGCCGTTCGCCGCCGTGCTGTCGTCCGCGACGTAGAGCGTGTCATTTCCGATTACGGTGGCATCGAGGTCGGCAAAGAAAAAGCCGTAAGGACTTCCTGTTGAAGTGGGAAGACCGGGAAGGCTGGTTATAGTTTCTCCGCTACCGGTCGGCGTACCCGTGCCAACCTTACCAATCCGGAATGTGGTTCCGGATGCCGTCGAGACATAAAGCTGTCCGTCAAAAATCGCAGTCTGACGAAGATTCGTCGTCGTAGTGCTAACAAGGCTCGATGTGGTTGAGCCAAGCGTTGAAGTCCGCACGCCTTCAGCGCTGCCTGTTTCCCAAAGAGTATTGCCGTCGCTGCTGGTTGCGCTCCTGATATTAGCCGCACTATATGCGTCAGACTGTGCGGTTGTAGTATTGATTGTGCCAAAAGCATCAACGCGCCCTATAACTCGGTTCACCGTGGCGGAGGTTGACGAATTCGGAGCTGACGCGCCAGTTGTCGCATTGTACCCCGTTAGGACCAGGTACTTACCGTCCGCTGATCGAGTTAATAAACCCTCAGCTGTTGACGTGCCGTTGGCCGTCAGGGCGCGATTACCCAAAACTGCCGCGGTTGTAGGCATCGCGATCGATTGCACAAGTGTTCCGGTTGTCGTGTACTCATCGAGGAAAACGGCGGTAGCCGCTGAGGTCAGTGAGCCAGTTCCGGTGCCAACTCGGTAGACAACGACATTTCCGGGGGTGGTGGGTGCCAGCGGTGTCGGCGAGGCGAAGGATTCAGAAGAACCCGTCTGAGAGCTCGCTAATACTGGTTGTGCGACTTGCCTTACTTCCATTCGCTTGGCGGCCAACAACGTCGGCTGGAGAATTATTAAGCTGGTGGTGATTAATGCCAATAATTGCCGGAGAGTGCTTTGAGTAATTTTGAGAAATGAAAATGCGCGAATAGTTGTTGCCAGGCGACGGCGGGGGCGTGGATATGACATAAGAAATCTCAGACCTCAGTTTTAGGATTTCTGGTTTACACGGGACTCGGTTTTCCGGTGGGCGCAGTGCAAGCCCGACTTGACCTCGATCAACCGCTTTGCGGAGACGCGGTTATACCACAGTTAGCCGCCCCCGCGAAGCAACTCGGCCCCAATTAACGGTTTCTTTCTTCGGGTTATTTAATTATCAATCTTGCGGTCTGAAAGAGATCGGAGTTAAATAACGCCGCATGATCGGCCAGACCCTCGGCAGCTACAAGATTATTGCCAAAATCGGCGCGGGCGGACAGGGCACAGTCTATAAAGCTACTGACACCAAGTTGGGCCGGAACGTGGTCGTCAAAGTCCTGCCCGCCGACCTCACTGGCAAAGAAGCCAATCTGAAGCGATTCGATCGCGAAGCGCGGCTGGCTTCATCCCTCGACCATCCGAATATCTGCACCATCTTTGATCTGGGCGAAGTGAACGGGCTTCATTACATCGCCATGCAGCACGTCGAAGGACGCAACGTGCGCCAACTGGTGAATGGCCGCCCGCTCGAATTGGAGAGCGCGCTGCGGATCGCGATTCAGGTGACGGACGCGCTCGCGGCGGCGCATGCGCGGGGCATCATTCATCGCGACATCAAGTCGGGCAACGTGATGGTTACCGATTCCGGCCAGGTGAAGGTGCTCGATTTTGGTCTGGCCAAACTGCTTGATGAAGGCGAGGCGGAAACCAAAGGCATTCATCGCACGGAATTGACCGAAGTCGGCGTGCCTTATGGGACGGCCACCTATGCCGCTCCTGAGCAGGCGCGCGGCGACAAAGTGGACACGCGCGCCGACATTTTTTCGACCGGCGTGTTGCTTTACGAAATGCTGACCGGCACCTGGCCATTCCGCGGTAAGACCACAGTCGAAGTGCGTTACGCGGTGATTCACGGCGCAGCGAAGCCGCTGGCTGAGGCACGGCCTGGACAGACACCCGCGCGACTACAGGAAATTCTCGACAAAGCGATGGCCAAAGAGCCGCGCGATCGCTACCAGAAAATCACAGAGGTACGCGACGAGCTCCGGAAGGTTTTGCAGCAGGTCTCGAGCGGCGCGGCCATGGAGATGGCGGCTGCACCGGCGCGTCATCTCGGCGGATCCAGCTCAGTGTCGCGCGCGATGCGCTGGCTGAAGCGTTTAAAAGGCGTGGACGTGCAGACGAGCGTGCCGCAGATGACGTCGAAACCCGCCTCGGATGCTCCCGACGCCTCGTTCACGACCGTGACTGATCGTGAGAAGAAGAGTTTGGCAGTGCTGCCTTTCAAGAACCTCAACAACGATCCGGCATCGAGTTTTTATGAGTTCTCACTGGCTGACGCGGTAATCACAGAGCTGGCGCGCATTCGCTCGCTGGTCGTGCGGCCTTCTTCGGTGATGTCGAAGTATCAGGGCCAGGCAGTCGATCCGGCGGACGTGGGACGCGAGCTGAATGTAGACGCCGTGTTATCAGCGGGGTTCATACATGTCGCCGAGCGTTTTCGCGTGAACGCGCAACTTCTCGACGTGCGCAGCGGTGAAATTATCTGGAGCGATCGCGTCGATGCGTCTGCTGACGATGTGATTGCCGTGCAGGACGAAATTACCAAACGCATCGTCGATGGGCTGCGTTTGGAGTTGAGTCCTGACGAGCAGGCCGGACTGGCTCAGCCAAAGACCGTCAATGCCGAAGCCTACGACGAATTTCTGCGCGGCCGCGATCGTTTCGCCCGCTTCATCTTCCGCACAGTCGCGGCCGACGATTGCGATGCGGCGATAACTCATTTCAACCGCGCGATCGAACTCGATCCTGAGTTTGGCCTGGCTTATGACGGTCTGGGCGCGTGCCATGTCAATCGTGTTTTCAAAGGACTGGGCGGCGCCGAGGACTTTGAAAAGGCGGAAGCAGCTTTCAATAAAGCGCTTTCGATCGACCCGAACATTATCGAGGCGCGTATGTTGATGGTTTTTGTCCTGCTCTGGCGGGGCCAAAAGCAGAAAGCCCGTGACGAAGTATCGCGCATGCGCCGCGAAGCTCCCAACGAGGCGGTTGTCCATTTTGTGAAAGCCACGCTGCACCGGCTGGACGGCGAATATGATCGCGCTTTGCGAAGCTATGACCGGCTCGTCCATCTCGATCCGGCATCATTCGTGGTGGTCAGTTACAACCGCGCGCTCATCTTTCTTTACCAGGGCAAGTTCGAAGACGCACAGAAAGAACTCGATCGCGCTGCCTCAGTCGAGCCGAACAATCCGCTGCTGCGAACATTCCGCGCCCTCACGATGTATTACACGCGTCATGTGGAAGACGCGGAGAATTTATTGCGCGAGGTCCTGAAGTCAAATCCCAACCTGCACGGTGTGCGGCCCTTCCTCGCGATGGCGCTGAGCCGGCAGGGGAAACATGACGAAGCGCGCGCCGAGTTGAACGATGCGGTAATGCGCAATGCCTCAGTCGATCCGGATATTGCGTACGCTGTCGCCTCGGTTTATGCGCTCGAGGGCGATCAGGACACTGCCTTTGAATGGCTCACCAAGTCCGTGGCGCTGGGAAACGAGAACAAGACCTCGTTTGAAGGCGATCCTAACCTGAAAGCTCTAAGAGACGATCCGCGGTTTGCGGCGCTAATGACGAGGATTACGCACTGATTGCTGGCGTTGAGGTCCATCCCCATTAGCGGATGGTACTGACCTGTGGTTCTCTGTTATACTCCCTTCGGCTCGCCTCCGCCGGGATCACCCGGCCCAAGAAAGCACAGCAAAGAGTTCGAATGCGGTGAATGGTGAGCAAGGATTTTTGAAGCTGTAATTACGGCTATTGAACGAACCGCGATCCAGGTTTCAGAGCGCGTCCATTATTTGGTAACGCTAGGCTCCCTGAGGCTGATGCAACATGCACCGCGGTTCCACGGAGTTTCCGGTTGAATCATATTCGTGTCCGCCTGCCGAAGCAGGTGGTTCTTACAAACCACGCGCGTAGTCTCGATCTATTTGACGAGCGGCCGCGCACCTGCCCGCTATCGCGGGTGGTACCGACGTCGGCAAATCCTGCCGGCACAATCCCAAAACAAACCAGCATGAAGCGCGGGCCAGGATTCTCGCGGACTGCACGCAGTGCGCGTGCGATCCCGTTAGCGCTTCCGCCTCAACCTAGCGTGCGCCGCGTGCCTCGCCCTCGGGCTTTGAGTGCGCGCGTCGCGCCGCAGAAAGAAAATCAATGTCAAGAGAGTTAATCGTTAGTGTTAATGGTCGCGAAAAAAAGATCGCGATCGTCGAAAATGATCGCGTCACAGAGTTCTATATCGAACGCGGTGAACAGAACCAGGGCATCGTCGGCAACCTGTATAAGGGCCGCGTGATGCGGGTGCTGCCCGGCATGCAATCGGCTTTCGTGGATATCGGACTGGAACGCGACGCGTTCCTTTATGTTTCAGATTTCTTTGACGAAGAAGCTGAGTTCGAACGCATCGTGGTTGATAGCGGAAAGAAGGGTGACGCCGCTTCGGCACAACAAGCCGCCGCCGCACAAATTGAGCAAGCTCGAATCGAGCGCGAGCACCTGATCGAAGCCACACACAAACGTGTTGGGCCACTGGCCGAAGGCGAAGTTGAGCCCGTGGCTGTAGCTGAGGAGGCCGAGGCGGAAGGTGAAGATACCGGCACGCGTCGTCGCGGCCGTCGTGGCGGGCGCGGACGCCGGCGCACCACTCAGGCTGAGCCCGAGCGGGAAGAACGAAGCTTGATTCCGCATGACGCAGAGTCGATCGACACGCCCTTTGTTTCCTCCGCTTCGTTTGAGCGTATCAGCGATGACGAAGAACGGATGGCCAACGGCGAGATGCTGAAAGATGCGCGATTGCAGGAACGCATCATGGATGAAGTCCATGCGATCGAGTTCGATCTCGAAGACGTTCCCAGCGCGCCGGTCGGCTCGCTCCTTTCGGACGAACTTCGCTCGAGCGGAGAGTTTCAACGTGTCGAAGATGCTGACGACACCGGAGCGACGGAAATTGCGCGGCCGCGCACCCTCGAAGCCGCGCATGTACGGGATTTTGTGGATGAGATCGTCGATGAAAGCTCGCGTCAATTATCGTTCCAGCGCGTCAGCGATGATGAAGAAGCGTCAAGCGAAATCGAGGAGCCGCCGCCGGCTCCGAAGCGAAGCACGAGCCCGAGTCCGCGCGGCCGAAAGAAAACTGGAGTGATCAGCCGCTTTTTTAAGACAAAGAAAGATGAAACCGTGGGCGATGAACCGGCGAGTGAGACCGAAGCTGAACCGGCTCCGGAAGTGAATCCGGATTCTGAAGCGAGCATTACCACCGGCCGCCCGCACGAAGAGTTCGCGACCCGGCGCGGTGGCCGCCGCCGCCGCCGTCCGACAAAGGCTGCCGGTCCGGGCGAGTCCGATGGCGCAAACGGGCAGGATGACGAACCCGCCGAGGTCGAGGCTGCCGAGCCGGATTCCGGTGAAGCTCCCGAACAGCCTTTCGCAGCTACGGAGGAACCTGCAGCCACCGCAGAAACTGCGGAAACAGGAGAGACTACTGCACCACGCACAAGTCGTCGCGCCGCTCCTCCTCGTGGCCGTGGCCGTCGCAATCCGCGACATGAACGCAAGCAGCCGATGATCACGGACCTCCTGAAAGAAGGCCAGGAGATTCTGGTCCAGATTGCCAAAGAACCGATCGCCAAAAAGGGTGCGCGTATCACCTCGCACATCGCCTTGCCCGGACGCTTTCTCGTCTACATGCCGACCGTCGAACACCTCGGCGTTTCACGCAAGATCGACTCGGACACCGAACGAGCGCGCCTGCGCAAGTTGATCCAAAAGATTCACGCGGAGGAAGACGTGCCGTCGGGTGGGTTCATCGTGCGCACGGCGGGAACCGGCGCAAGCGAGGCCGACCTGCGAGCCGATGCACGTTACCTGATCCGAACCTGGACCGACATTCGCCAAAACGCTGAGACAGCGAAAGCACCGGTGCTGGTTCATCGCGATCTCGACCTGGTCCAGCGAATCCTTCGCGATCAACTCTCCGAAGACTTTTCAGCAATTCGTATCGATTCGGAGGATGAGTATCAGCGCATCGTCGAATTTGTAAATCGCATGCAGCCGCGCCTGGTCAATCGGGTAAAGCTGTACACGCGCGACGAGCCGATTCTCGAGCACTTCGCGGTGCAGGCCGAAATCGATAAGGCGATCAAGCCGCGCGTGTGGTTGAAGTCCGGTGGCTATCTGGTCATCAATCAGACCGAAGCGCTCGTCTCGATCGACGTCAACACGGGCAAGTTTGTCGGCCGTGGCGCAACGCGTCTGGAAGACACGATCACGCGCACAAACATGGAAGCGGTTGAAGAGATTGCCCGTCAGATTCGCCTGCGCGATCTGGGCGGGATCATTGTTCTGGATTTGATCGACATGGAAGAGCGGCGTAACCGGCAACGCGTGATGACGACATTGCAGGACGCGCTGCGCCGCGACAAGTCGCCAACCAAGGTTCTTTCATTCAACGACTTTGGCCTGGTGATTATGACGCGCAAGCGCGTGAAGCAGTCGCTCGAGCGCACTTTGTGCGCACCTTGTTCTTACTGCCAGGGCGCGGGTTTGGTGAAATCTCCGCAAACCATCTGCTACGAAATCCTCGAACAGGCGCGACGGCTGTTTCGTGAAGGTGAAAGTGACGGCTCGAGGCAGGCCATGCTGAGGGTGAATCCCGAAGTGGCGCGCGCCTTGCGCGGGCCAGAGCGTGACGTGCTGACCGAGATTGAAGACTATCTCGGCGCGGTCGACGTCGCCAGCGATCAACGTGTTCACCAGGAACAGTTCGATTTCGCGTTTGCGTGAGGAGGTGGGCGAACCTCAGATGCTTTTCCCTCTCCCACTTGGGAGAGGGTAGGTGAGGGCTTAGCCGCCCTGCCATTCCTGGTTTTTCTTTTCCGAGCCTCACCCCAGCCCTCTCCCAAAGGGAGAGGGAGCAAACCTCCGCCCACAAACTCCTTTACAGACCTCGCTTCGCCTAGCTAAAATGCTTAAAACGCGAACTGCCCCACCGGCGTTTTACCGAGGTTCCCCCTCGATATCCCCTCTGTTATCGACGCATCTGTGCGTGCCCGACGGCGAGTTGCGTATGGCTTCAGCCTTTCTTCAACAAGTTGCATCCGGCGCAGTCTCTCCAACGACTTAGAACAACTTTGGGAAGGAAACTATGCGAGTTCAAACTGCTGGGACCGACTCTCTTAACACCAAGCTCCTGCTAAAGACCCTGGTCGCATTCCGCAAAGGCGACTTTTCGGCCCGTTTGCCCGGCGAATGGACCGGCGAGGCCGGCAAGATCGCCGACACGCTCAACGAAATCATTGAGCTGAGCGACAAGACCGCCAAGGAATTGGAGCGCGTCAGCCGCGTGGTTGGCAAAGAAGGAAAGATCACGCAACGCGCCGCGCTGCCGGCTGCCAGTGGATCGTGGCTCAGACTGGTCGATTCAACCAACCTGTTAATCGACGACATGGCGCGCCCGACCAGCGAGATGGCGCGCGTTATCGGGGCCGTGGCCAACGGCGATTTGTCCGAACGAATGGCCCTCGAAGTCGACGCGCGGCCGCTGAAAGGCGAGTTTCTGCGCACCGTCAAGATTGTGAACTCGATGGTGGACCAGCTTGGTTCATTTGCTTCTGAAGTGACCCGCGTGGCGCGCGAGGTCGGTACCGAAGGAAAGCTGGGCGGCGAAGCAAAGGTCAAAGGCGTGGCCGGCACGTGGAAAGACCTGACCGACAGCGTGAACTCGATGGCCGGTAATCTCACGGCCCAGGTGAGAAATATCGCCGAGGTAACAACGGCGGTGGCGAACGGAGATCTTTCCAAGAAGATCACGGTAGATGTGAAGGGCGAGATTCTCGAACTCAAGAACACCATCAACACGATGGTGGACCAACTGAACTCGTTCGCGTCCGAGGTTACGCGCGTGGCGCGCGAAGTAGGTACCGAAGGAAAACTGGGTGGTCAGGCGGACGTGCGCGGAGTTGCCGGGACCTGGAAAGACCTCACCGATAATGTGAACTCGATGGCCAGCAACCTCACGGGCCAGGTTCGTAACATCGCGGAAGTGACGACCGCGGTGGCGAACGGCGATCTTTCCAAGAAAATCACTGTCGACGTTAAAGGCGAAATCCTCGAACTCAAGAACACCATCAACACGATGGTGGACCAACTGAATTCATTTGCTTCGGAAGTAACCCGCGTGGCCCGCGAAGTGGGTACTGAAGGAAAACTCGGTGGCCAGGCGCAGGTGATGGGTGTGGCCGGCACTTGGAAAGACCTGACTGACAACGTGAACTTTATGGCCGGCAACCTGACCGGACAGGTGCGAAACATCGCGGAAGTGACGACGGCGGTGGCGAACGGCGATCTCTCAAAGAAGATCACCGTGGACGTCAAGGGCGAGATTCTCGAACTTAAAGACACCATCAACACGATGGTGGACCAGCTCAACGCGTTCGCGTCGGAAGTAACGCGTGTGGCGCGTGAGGTGGGTTCGGAAGGAAAACTGGGAGGCCAGGCTGACGTTAAGGGCGTGGCCGGCACGTGGAAAGACCTGACCGACAGCGTGAACCTGATGGCCGGCAACCTGACCGGGCAGGTGCGCAACATCGCCGAGGTAACAACGGCAGTGGCCAACGGCGATCTCTCGAAGAAGATCACGGTCGACGTGAAAGGTGAAATCCTCGAGCTGAAAGACACGATCAATACGATGGTGGACCAGCTCAACGCTTTCGCATCGGAAGTAACACGTGTAGCGCGCGAAGTAGGTACGGAAGGAAAGCTCGGCGGCCAGGCGGATGTGCGCGGCGTGGCCGGCACCTGGAAAGACCTGACCGATAGCGTGAACTCCATGGCTGGGAATTTGACGGCGCAGGTGAGAAACATCGCCGACGTGACTACCGCAGTAGCAAAGGGAGACCTTTCCAAGAAGATCACAGTAGACGTTAAGGGCGAAATCCTCGAGCTCAAGAACACTATCAACACGATGGTGGACCAGCTCAGCTCGTTCGCCTCAGAGGTGACGCGTGTGGCGCGCGAGGTCGGAACGGAGGGAAGACTCGGCGGCCAGGCGCAGGTGATGGGTGTGGCCGGAACGTGGAAAGACCTCACTGATAACGTGAACTTCATGGCCGGCAACCTGACGGGCCAGGTGAGAAACATCGCCGAGGTAACGACCGCGGTGGCTAATGGTGACCTTTCAAAGAAGATCACCGTGGACGTCAAAGGCGAGATTCTCGAACTTAAAGACACCATCAACACGATGGTGGACCAGCTCAACGCGTTCGCTTCGGAAGTGACGCGTGTGGCCCGCGAGGTGGGTTCGGAAGGAAAACTGGGCGGCCAGGCGTCAGTGCCCGGTGTCGCCGGAACCTGGAAAGACCTGACCGACAACGTGAACTCGATGGCCAGCAACCTGACCGGCCAGGTGAGAAATATCGCGGACGTGACCACCGCCGTAGCCAACGGAGACCTTTCCCGAAAAATCACAGTCGATGTTAAAGGCGAGATTCTCGAACTCAAGAACACCATCAACACAATGGTGGACCAGTTGAACTCGTTTGCATCGGAAGTAACTCGTGTGGCCCGCGAAGTGGGTACCGAAGGAAAACTGGGCGGCCAGGCAGATGTGCGCGGCGTGGCCGGCACGTGGAAAGATCTGACCGACAACGTGAACTCGATGGCCAGCAACCTGACCGACCAGGTACGCGGCATTGCACGCGTGGTAACCGCGGTGGCCAACGGTGACTTGAAACGAAAACTTACCGTGGAGGCGAAGGGCGAAATTGCCGAGCTCGCCGACACGATCAATAACATGACCGACACGCTCGCCATTTTCGCCGACCAGGTGACTTCGGTGGCGCGCGAGGTCGGTGTCGAGGGCAAACTGGGCGGTCAGGCGAACGTGCCTGGCGCGGCCGGCACCTGGCGCGACCTGACCGACAACGTGAACGGCCTGGCCGCGAACCTGACAAACCAGGTGCGCGCGATCGCCGAGGTATCCACCGCGGTGACCAAGGGCGATCTCACCAGATCGATCACCGTGCAGGCAGAGGGAGAAGTCGCCGCGTTGAAAGACAACATCAACGAGATGATTCTCAACCTCAAAGACACGACGCAAAAGAACACTGAGCAGGATTGGCTTAAAACAAATCTTGCGCGATTCACGCGCATGCTGCAGGGCCAGCGCGACATGAAGACGGTTGCGAAGATGGTGCTTTCCGAATTGGCACCGCTGGTCGAAGCGCAACAAGGCGTCTTTTACGTAAACCACAGCGACAACGGCGAGCCGACCATGAAACTGCTGGGCGGCTATGCGTACAACAAGCGGAAGAGTCTCGCCAATCAATTTCATCCCGGCGAAGGTCTCGTCGGCCAATGCATGCTCGAGAAGGAACGCATCCTGGTAACCGACGTCCCGACCAATTACGTGAATATCAGCTCGGGCCTTGGCGGGGCGCGTCCGAACAATATCGTGGTGCTGCCGGTGCTGTTCGAAGGCGAAGTAAAGGCTGTAATCGAGCTGTCCACATTCCACATCTTCAGCGACACGCACCTGGCCTTCCTCGACCAGCTCACCGAGAGTATCGGCATCGTCCTGAACACTATCGAAGCAAACACACGCACCGAAGATTTGCTCCTGCAATCACAGTCACTCGCGGGCGAACTTCAAAGCCAGCAGGACGAGCTGAAAAAGACCAACGAGCAGCTCGAGATGCAGGCCCAGTCGTTGCGCGAATCCGAAGATTTGCTTAAGAGCCAGCAGGAAGAGCTGCGCCAGACCAACGAAGAATTGCAGGAGAAGGCGGCGCTATTGGCCCGGCAGAAAGCCGAAGTTGAGGCCAAGAACCGCGAGGTCGAAGAAGCGCGTTGGGAGATGGAAGAGAAAGCGGAACAACTGGCGCTGACTTCGAAATACAAGTCCGAGTTTCTTGCCAACATGTCGCACGAACTACGCACGCCGCTCAACAGCATGCTTATCCTGTCGCGGCAGCTGGCGGAAAACGGCGACGAGAACCTTACCACCAAGCAAGTGCAATTTGCCGAAACGATCCATTCCTCGGGATCGGATCTGCTTTCGCTTATCAACGACATCCTCGATCACTCCAAGATCGAGTCAGGCATGATGGGCGTCGAAGTTTCGGATGTCCCCCTCGATGACGTCACGGATCAACTCCAACGTAGTTTCCATCAACTGGCACAGGACAAGAACATTGATTTCTTCGTTGAACGCAGTGAGGATCTAAGTCCCACGGTGGTCACCGACGGCAAACGCCTGCAACAGATTCTGATGAACCTGCTTTCGAACGCTTTCAAATTTACCGAGCATGGGAATGTCGTGCTTAAGGTGGCGCCCGCGGCCAAAGGCGAGAAGTATTATCTTGAATCGCTCAACCGGGCAACGGAAATCGTTGCTTTCTCGGTCAGTGATACTGGCATTGGCATCCCGGCTGAAAAACAGCGAATAATTTTCGAAGCCTTCCAGCAGGCTGACGGCACTACCAGCCGCAAATACGGCGGCACCGGTCTGGGACTTTCGATCAGCCGCGAGATTGCCAGATTGTTGGGCGGCGAAATTCGGGTTAGCAGCGTTCCCGGTGAAGGCAGCACCTTCACATTCTTCCTGCCGCGTAGTTACACGCCGGCGCGCGCGGTGGCGCCGCCCGTTCCCCGAAAGCGGGCGCCCAAGGCGATGGAAGCGGCATGGACACCGGCGGAAACATTCAATACCGAAGCGCTGCTTCTCGATGACAAGTCTGCGATCACAGACGATCGCATGGAAATCGAGGAGGGCGATCGAGTCGTGCTCATCGTCGAGGATGACTCGAAGTTTGCAAACATCCTCGTCGATTTGGCCCACGAGAAAGGTTTCAAGTGTCTGGTTGCGAATACGGGAAGCGTGGCGCTCGCCCTGGCTCACAAGTACAGCCCGGCGGCAATCACTCTCGATATTCGCCTGCCTGATCGTGACGGTTGGACCATCCTCGACCGCCTCAAACACGATCCCCGAACACGGCACATTCCGGTTCACATCATCAGTGTGGAAGAACAGCGGCGGCGTGCGTTGCGCCAGGGCGCTTACACTCTTCTGCAAAAACCAGTCAGCAACGGCGAGCTGGAAAAGACTTTCGATAACATCACGGACTTTCTCACGCGTGATGCTCGTGAATTGCTCCTCGTCGAAGACGACGATGTGCAACGGATGAGCCTGGTTGAGCTAATCGGCAACGGAGACGTGCGCACCACCGCGGTGGGCACGGGCGAAGAAGCGCTCAAATGGCTGAAACAGCAACACTTCGATTGCATGGTCCTGGATTTGAAATTGCCCGATATGACCGGCTTTGAATTAATCGAACAGTTGCAGACCGACCCGCGCCGGGAAGACCTGCCGATTATTATTTACACCGGCAAGGAGTTGACGCGAAAAGAAGAACTGCATTTGCGGCGCGTGGCCACCTCGGTGATTATCAAAGAGGCTGATTCTCCGGAGCGGTTGCTGGCGGAAACCGCTCTCTTCCTGCACCGGGTTGAGAAGAACCTGCCCGAAGGAAAGCGGCGCATGCTCGAGCAACTGAAGCGCCGTGATCCGGTGCTCGCAGGACGCAAGGTGCTGATCGTGGACGATGACGTGCGCAATATCTTTGCGCTCACCAGCGCCCTCGAGTCGTACAACATGAAAGTCGTTCACGCTGAGAATGGTCAGAAAGGGATCGACCTCCTCAGGAACACGCCCGGCATTGAAGCGGTACTGATGGACATCATGATGCCTGAGATGAACGGCTATGAAGCAATCAGCGCAATCCGGCAGATGGATGACTTCAAAGAGTTGCCCATCATCGCCCTGACCGCGAAAGCGATGAAAGCGGATCGCGATCACTGCCTGGAAGTTGGCGCTTCCGATTACATTTCCAAACCCCTGGACATCGATCAGCTGTTCTCGCTGTTGCGAGTTTGGCTCTCCAGTCAGGATGAGTTGTGAGTAATTCAGCCGCGGGAGACCGCATCAATATCTTGATGGTGGACGACAGCGCCACCAACCTTCTGGCGCTCGAGGCAATTCTGCGGGCGCCTGACCGCAATCTGATCCGCGCGCATTCCGGCGAAGACGCGTTACGCTATCTGCTGGAGAATGAAGCAGCCGTAATTCTTCTGGACGTGTTCATGCCCGGAATTGACGGGTTGCAAACGGCCGAGCTGATTCGCGGCCGCGAAAAGTCCCGCGACATACCCATCATTTTTCTTACCGCGAACAGCACGGGGCCGGCCAATTTGAGCCGAGGCTATTCACTCGGCGCCGTTGATTACATTGTCAAACCAATCGACCCGGCGATTCTGCGTTCCAAGGTCGCAGTTTTTGTCGAGTTGTATAAAAAGACTCGCGAAGTAAAGCGCCAGGCGGAGTTACTGGAAGAAAAGAATCGCGAGCTGGAAAACGCGAACCTGGAACGGCTGGGGATGCTGATTGATCTGGGGCACGAATTAGCGGCCGAGCATGAGCCCGCCATGGTGCTGCGAAGATTTTGCAAATCAGCGCAAAGAATCATCGACGCGGAAGAAGTGGCGATCGCCATGCTCAGCGACAATGGGCAGACGCCACGATTTTTCTTTCGCGCAAACGGCAAAGGAAAGATCTCCAGTGAGGCTGAGATTCCTGGCGCAATTCAAAAAGCGCTCACACGCGTGATCGCTGAGCGCGTTCCCGTTCGGCTGGACGAGTCGAACGACTGGCCCACCGATGAAGCCGACTTCGATTCACTGCACTCGTTCCTTGGAGCGTCCATCACGTGCGGCTCTGAGGTTTGCGGCTGGTTCTATCTGCTCAACCGGCGCGGCGCCGACCAGTTTAACGAAGCAGATGCAAGGTTGGCGGCGACTTTTGCGACGCATGTGGCGGTCGCTTACGAAAACGCGACTTTGTACGCCGAGACACAGAACCATGCGACTGAGTTGAGCATGGAAATGGCGGTCCGCAAGCAGGCCGAAGAAGAGCGGGCCCGCTTGTTAATCCGTGAGCAGGCCGCGCGCGCCGAAGCCGAAGCCGCTAATCGAAACAAGGATGAGTTCCTCGCGACTCTTTCACATGAGCTGCGCACTCCATTGACGGCGATCCTCGGTTGGAGCCACCTCATGCGTACGCGAAAGCTCAATGACGACGAGGTAACCCGGGCCCTCGACACGATCGAACGGAATGCCCGCTCGCAATCTCAATTGATCGACGATCTGCTGGATGTGTCGCGCATTATCACGGGCAAGTTGTACATCGACCGCGGGCCAGTGGATCTCATGAAGGTCATTGAAGCAGCGCTTGATTCGGTGCGCCCGGCTGCCGAAGCGAAAACGATTGATTTCGAGACCGCAGTGCCACCAGCGCAGTGTTATGTCCTGGGCGATCACAATCGACTTCAGCAGGTTTTCTGGAACCTGTTCAGCAACGCAGTCAAATTTACGCCGAAGGGCGGGCACGTGAAGGTCGCGGTCACCGGCATTAATTCTTACGTGCATGTTTCGGTGACCGATACCGGCATCGGCATCAGTCCGGAGTTCGTACCGTTTATTTTCGACCGCTTCCGCCAAGCCGATGGATCAGCCACGCGCGAACATGGCGGCCTCGGCCTGGGCCTGGCGATCGTACGGCATTTGGTCGAGCTCCATCACGGAACAGTCCAGGTTGAGAGTGAGGGAAAAGATCACGGTTCAACTTTTATTATCGCCATTCCCGCTGCGAGCAATGTAATGATTGCGGCCAACGACGCGCCTGCCATTGCCACCGAAACAAAATACAATTCAGCCTTTGAAGTTTCTCAACAACTGCACGGCGTCAAAGTTCTGGTTGTCGACGATGAACCTGACTCTCGCGATCTGCTCAAGGCCATTCTTTCAAGATGCGGCAGCGATGTGCGATGCAGCGATTCGGCAGCGCACGCGATGGAAGAGTTCGATCAATGGGACCCCGATCTGCTGGTCAGTGACATCGGCATGCCGAACGAAGACGGCCTTAGCCTTATCAGGAAGGTTCGGGCGCTAAACTCGAACCAGTCAAAAATTCCTGCCATAGCGCTCACCGCCTACGCGACCGATGAAGATCGTTTGCAGGCATTGTCTGCCGGATTTCAAATTCACGTTGCCAAACCTATCGAGCCCGAGAGTTTTGTTACATCGGTCGCCGAGATGCTGGGCCGGAGCCGTGACGCTTCTTAACGAGACAGAAACTCGGGATCGCTTTGTCTTGTCGCGGCGCAGGTAGGTTCTGGACTCTCAGTCACAACCTCGAGCGGCTCAAACCACATTGCTCCCAAACAAAGCCCGAACCCTTTTTCTTCCGGCTCAAAACTCGCCTTTTTATGCCGGAATTATTGCTACTTCCACTAGCAGGCCCTGTTTTCAAGCGTTTACGCAGAACATTTTACTTGCCTGACGAGAGACTCTGGAGTAGAGTGCACGCTCCCCCTCGCACTAACTAGGCTGATTGGCCTCTCAATTCTGGCCCGTGCCAATCACCGGAGGTACTCCCAGTGGCCGAACGTCAGCACGAACGCCAAGCTCGTGCGCACCTACTACCAATCATCGTTGTAAGCCTGCTGTGTGTGTTCTCGACTGCTTCGTTTTTCCAGTTCAAAAAAACGGCGCCAGTCAGTGCTGCAACTGCCGCGATCCAAACCAAAAAACTTTATCGCATCGAGGTCGAGGACGCTGACGAGGCGGGCCTGATTCAGCAGGAGCTCAAAATCAAACCTGAGGCGGTGCGCGGCCGATACTTCTACTATTTCGGCGACGAAGTCCTCAATCGAAGACTGATCCCTTACGGGTACGCTCCCGTTCCCGTCGAACAGGACGAGATTCTCACCAGGGTGGTGGGCATCGCGCCACCAAAAGATGATGCAAGCGTGCTTCGCTCAGGCGCGAAAATCGTTTTGCGGGAGCGTGAGAGCTGGTTTGTTCGAGTTACGCCCAGGCAGTTGGAGTCGCTGGTGCGTGACGGCTACAAGTTTGCTGAAGTTGGAGACAAACCCCTGGTGCCGCGGAGTGTACGGATTCTGCTGCAACGCGGTGACGACGTAAACAAACAAATTGGCGGCCGGGTTGAAATCAACGAGGTGCGCCAGGATCGCGCGGGTCTGATCGTAGTGGGCGAGGCGTTTGACGACGCGATTGACGAGCTACGCGCGCGCTCTCTCAAAGTCGAGATTCTGCCGGACTATCCCGGAGTGGTGCGATGAAGAGGTTCTGCGGGGCCGCAATTTTTGCCGGACTGTGGTTGATCTCCGCCAGCCTGGGAGAGGTGCGCGCCTCGATCGATTTCACTCAGTTTCACACGCCCGTTCAGATGGACAACGAGCTGACGAACCTGGCGACCACGCATTCCTCCATCGCGCAGATCTTCACGATTGGCAATTCCGTCGAGGGCCGGCCCATTCGCGGCATCAAGATCACAAACAACGTGGCGATCGACGACGCGAACAAGGGTGACGTTGTATTCATCGCCACGCAGCATGCCCGCGAATGGATAGCCGCGGAGATGGCGCTGTATCTGGCGGAATACCTCGTCACCCATTACAGCACCGATCCCGCCCTCCAGGCGTGTATGAATAATCTTCAGATATGGATTATTCCAGTAGCCAATCCAGACGGCTATGTTTACTCGGCTTCAGCTCCTAGGCGTCGATTGTGGCGAAAGAATCGTCGCAATAATGGTGACGGCACTTTCGGCGTCGATATCAACCGAAATTTTAGCTATCAGTGGGGACTGGACAGTGGTTCATCTCCAATCTCGAGCGACGACACCTACCGAGGTCCATCCGCGTTCAGCGAACCCGAAGCTTCCCATTTCAGAGATTTTGTCCAGGCACGCCACAACCCCCGTCTTCTGGTTAGTTATCACTCGGCCGCGGAAGTGATCCTACGGTCGTGGCGCTATACCAATGCAGCGGCGCCCGGCGAATCAACGCTGGCCTTCGTGCAGCAGGACATGATCAATCGCATTGCCGCCGTCCACGGCCACACTTACGGAACGTCGATTGGCTACAACTCTTCCGGTTCGACCCTGGATTATTTTTGGGGCGAGATGCGAATGATAGCGCTTACCCCTGAGTTGCGAGGGCCATCTTTTGACCCACCACCGGCCCAGATTATTCCTAACAATGAAGAGAATCTGCCGGCCGCACTGGCGCTAATCACGGATGCCGGTTGTCGCACGCTTTGGATCAAAGACTATAGCGGAGACACG
>DATENS010000025.1:0-6026 GCA_035274925.1 Pyrinomonadaceae bacterium
GTCGTTGGCGATGGCGATCATTTTCTAGCTAAAGCCCGGTGGATCTCGGCCAAGGCCGGACGATCATGAGGCAGGATCATGAGTCCGCCGTTTGTGTTCGACGAACGGTAGCGTCAAGAGTTGTGTGTAAATTGAAGGGGCCGCTGACTCCAGTTTTGATTGAGGTGGTGGAACACCGCAAAAACAATTCGCTCCAGGCTCTGAGTATGAGCCATCACACCCATAGGTCGAGTTCTTCGTCTCACTTCACGAAAAGCTCGCTCGATTAAATTGGTGGTTCTCAAGCGGCTATAGAGCTCGGTGTTTTTGATTTGAAAGAAACTTAACAGCTGATCGAAGTCTTTCTTTAAACAAGCCACTGCCTTGGGGTAGGTTTTTTTAAAACGGGAAGAAAATCGCCAAAAGGCCTCGGTCGCCTCTCGTCGGTGGGCGGCATGACTGATGCGGTTTAGAGCCCGTTTCGCCGAGAGCTGATCGATCTCTTTGACTTTGTCCAAGACGTTTCGGCTCTTATGTGCCCAGCAGCGCTGCAAAGCGATCTTGGGATAGACAACCTGTAAGGCCTGATGAAGACCCGTGCCGCCATCGGTGGCGATCAACTCACAGATACTACCCTCAAGCCCCCTTCGATACAGACCATTAAGGAAGGTTTCCCAGCAGGCCTCAGACTCACTGGCGGCGGGATAAAAATCAATCATCTCTTGGCGGCCCTGCACCGTAATGCCAAAGGCACAAAGTAAAATCTTCTTTTGGACCTTAAGCGCTCCTTTGCTCTTTAACACCACCCCGTCAAAGAACAGATAGCGGTACTGATCCTTGAGCGCACGGCCGTGATAGGAGCTCACCTCCTGATCCAAATCCCTGGCGATTCGCGAAATCGTTGCGGGGGAAACTTTCTCTCCGAGTACCGGCGCCAATACTGAAGCAGCCTTTCGAGTCGAAAGGCCCAAACAAAAACACGCTAATAACACCCGGTCCACTGAGCGGCAGCGCCTTGCGTAGCGCTCAAAAAGCCGCGTGGGAAACTTCCCCTTACGGCTTCTCGGCACCAAAAGCTCTAAATCTCCCATCTCGGTCAACAAGTGCCTCACATAATGACCGTTTCGGTAATCGTGTCGATCGCTCCCGCGCTCGTAGCGCGATACTCCCAAGTGCTGCGCCATCTCTTCATCTAAGCGGCTTTCCAAAAGCTCCTTCAAAGCTCGGCGCGCCATCGGTTTAAAGTCTCCCTCCCATTCAAATCCATTGATCTCACGGATTGCTCGCGATACATTTCTTTGCGTTGCTGGCTCGAGCAGCATCGGGGTGCCCTCCTCATGTGTGTATTGATCGTACCACTGTGGAGTTAGCACCCCTTCTGTTTTTTCCCAATCCCAAAATGATCTTGGCCTGACCCTTATCGATCTCCCGCTCATCTTTTCTCGGCCAAATGTGAAGGCCATTTTTTCTCCTGTCCTCTCTCCTCAATCCGAATTTACACAGTCTTCGTTATATCACCCTGACTCGGTCGTGCTTGACGCTGCTCATTGACTCTACTATCGTCCGCGACAAGCAGCGGTGGAAGTTTCGGGAACTGCGGCGTCAACAAACCAGCTTACCGGGGTTCATGATGTTCTGCGCGCGAATTCCATTCGATATCAAAAAATTGCCGGTTCTCGGATGCACCGTTCTGCTGGTGAGTGTTTTAGCTCTGCCGAGTTTTGCCGCGGATAAAGTCAGAGTCGCGTTCTCGGCGGTTTCGCCGAGCCAAGGCGTATTATGGGTTGCCGAAGTCGGCGGGCTTTTGACCAAGAACGGCATCAGTGCGGAAATTATTTATACGCGCGCGGCGATCGAAACCTTGGTGGCGGGTGAGGTTGATCTTGCCCAGATGACGGGTTCCCTCATGTCCTCCGCGAGGTTGCAAGGCGCCGATCCGGTAATGATTGCCGGTGTGCAAGACACGCTCGACGACCGGCTGGTGGCGCGTCCCAACATCAAATCGATGGAAGATCTCAGGGGAAAACGGATCGGCGTTTTCCGCTTTGGTGCAGCCTCGCATCTACGCTTGATCTATGTGCTGCCACGCTATGGCTTGAGTAATCGGGACGTCACCTTGCTCCAAATTGGCGATAGTCCGGATCGCCTGATTGCGTTGTCCGGCGGTTCCATCGACGCCACTCTGATCTCGCCTCCAGACCATTTAGAAGCGCTGCGAATGGGCATGAAGATCTTACTCAATCTGCGCGATTTGAATGTGGCGTATCAAGGCAGTGGGCTGGTCACGACCCAGCGGGTGCTGGTCCGCAAGCGCGATCTCGTGCGGCGTTTTCTCAAGTCGTACGTCGAGGCGATTCACCTGGTGAAGACCAATCCCGACATCTCCAAAAAAGCCTTCGCCAAATACCGCCAAACCAAAGACGAGAAACGGATCGAGGATGCCTATCAGGCATTGCGCGAGATCGTCAAACCCAAGCCTTACCCATCCATCGAGGGATTCAGAACGATCATCGCTGATGCAAGCGAGCGGATTCCCGCGGCAAAGACGGCTAACCCCAGAGATTTTATCGACGTGAGTTTGCTGGAAGAGTTGGACAAATCCGGATTTATCGATGCACTCTACCGCTGACGCAGCACAACTCACCAGGTAGTTAAGAGAGAGTATTGGCCGAGCAAGTTGCGTGCTCAGTGCGAAGACGGCTTGGTCCCGCGGTAGCGATGCATCCCGCCAAATACTTGTAGGGGCAGACCTGCGTGTTTGCCGTTCGTTAGTGCAAACACAAGGGCGAACACATCGGTTCGCCCTTACGTCCACAATTTCTGGGTCGCCAATCGGGCGCCTTCCGCCAACGCAACAAACTTCAGCCATGCCACGCTCGGATGGGTATCGTTGAACCTGAGGGCGGAAGCGGCAAAGCCGCAGTCGGCGCCCGCAATGACGTTTTCGCGCCCGACGAGCTTGGCGAACCGCACGATCCGTTCAGCGACCAATTCCGGGTGTTCCACCAAATTTGTCGTGTGGCTGATCACACCGGGTATGAGGATTTTTCCGGCCGGCAGCTTGAACCGTTCGAAGACATGGTATTCATGTTCGTGCCGCGGGTTGGCTGCTTCGAACGAATAGGCGCCGGCGTTGATTTTCAAAATGATGTCGACGATGTCCTTCAAGTCCATTTCGTGGATGCGCGGACCGACATCGATCGAGTAGCAGGTATGAAAGCGGACCTTCTCGGGCGCGATGCCGCGCAGCGAGTAGTTGATCGCTTCGACACGCTTTTCCGCCCAGTTCCGGCAGTCTTCGATGCTTAACTCCGGGTGCATCATGTAATAAGTGACCAGACGCGGATCGTCGATCTGGAGAATAAATCCAGCGTCGACAATCGCCTGGTATTCTTCGCGCAGCGCGTCCGACACCGCTTGCTCGTACTCCTCGACGGTGCGGTAGTATTCGTTGGCGAACGTAGACGCGACGTAGGAAGAAGCGATCGCCGGGACAAACACGTCCTCATGCGCGCGCCCTTTGATCGCCGCTTTGAGGTTCGCGATGTCTGTCTGGACCGCCGCGTGGCCTTTATAGCTGACAGGTCCGGTGCAGATATCGGCATCCCGCCCGCTGCGACCGCTGCGACCGCCGAACGGCGCAGCGACGCGCTCGGACCACGCGTAATAGTCGGGGAAAGCAAGATACTCCCTGCCGGCCGAGCGTGGTCTCATCTCTTTGCCGGCAGAGGGCGGCTTGCGCTCGAAGCCGTTAAATCGTTCGATGACATAGGTGAAGAAGCCCGATTTGCCCTGCTCGCCGTCAGTGACAATATCGACGCCCGCTTCGACCTGCTTTCGCACTACGTCGATGACTGCTTCACGCACCTGCCGCTCAAGCTCTTCGTGGTCGTAGGGCTGACCTTGTTCCTTGAGTCGAAGAAGCGACAACAGCACGTCGGGTCGGGCCAGGCTTCCCACGTGCGTCGTGAGAATTCTTCGTGTGCTCTGCTTCATGTTATTCCCTTTTCTTCGTTTCGCTGACGCTGAAACCGCGCGCTCTCAGCGCCGCTGAGTTTGCGCTGGAACTTAGCCGCATGGGCTACATTGTGTCAACTCGCGTTGCAGAGAACGGGAATTAACAGCCCGACAGCAAACAAGCATGACGTGTTCGGCTAGCTATCTGCTCAAACAGAACAGCGAAATTCAAGAAGCCCAGGTAACTCCAATTCTTTCCGCTATTCTCTTGCGAAGTTGTCACAAAGTGAAACACTTATTTGGCAACCTCGGAAAATCACAATCCTCGTGCCGGTCGCATTTGATTCGGCTCCATAGTTCTGCGTGCGCAATGCGGTCCTATGCGACGCCAGTCGCCGCCGATGTCT
Organism: Pyrinomonadaceae bacterium; assembly: GCA_035274925.1. Taxonomy (GTDB): domain Bacteria; phylum Acidobacteriota; class Blastocatellia; order Pyrinomonadales; family Pyrinomonadaceae; genus UBA11740. Next base: position 4,344 of record DATENS010000025.1, read on the forward strand.
TTTCACAAGCGCAATTGAAGAGTGGCTTAGGATGATCGATGACACGTGAGAGGAAACACTGATGGCGCGACTTCTGTCTGTTAACGTCGGCTTGCCACGCGACGTCACATGGCGCGGGAAGACGGTGCATACGGCGATCTGGAAGGAGCCGGTTCAGGGCCGGCGCATGGTCCGACGACTCAACATCGACGGCGACGGACAAGGAGATCTGCAGGGTCACGGAGGCGAGCAGCGCGCGGTCTTCGTCTACCAGATCGAGTCGTATCGATATTGGCGGGATGGACTGTATCGAAGCGATTTCACTTACGGACAATTCGGCGAGAACTTCACTGTTGAAGGTATGTCTGACGACGAGGTGTGCGTCGGCGACCGGTACAGGATCGGGCAAGCTTTATTCGAGGTAACCCAGCCGCGCGTCACCTGCTATCGCGTGGGGATGAGGATGAACGAGCCCCGGATGCCAGCTCTGCTGACCTCGAGCGGAAAGCCGGGATTTTATTTTCGCGTGCTGCAGGAAGGGGAAGTTGAGGCAGGCGACGAGATTGTTAAAGTTGCCGACGGTCCGGAACGAATGACAGTGGCTGGGATCAATGCCTTGCTGTACCTGCCCGGTCACTCGCGTCAACAATTGGAGCGTGCGCTACGCATTCCGGCCTTGAGCGCGGGTTGGCGAATTTCTTTTCAAGCGCTCCTGCAAAATGAGTCGAGCGGTAGTCCCATGACAGGCAATCCGGGACTCGCAGCCGCGGTTGGCTCGCCGGCATGGACGGGTTTTCGCCCGCTTCGGGTTACTCGGATCGACCGAGAGAGTCGCAGTATTATCTCTCTGCTACTCATGCCCGCGGATGGACATCCGCTAGTTGCCGCCGAGCCTGGTCAGTTTGTCGTGCTGCGCCTGCGGCCGAACCCGGATCTGCCGCCGATGTTGCGCAGTTACTCGCTCTCTGACGCGCCAAGTGCAGATCACTATCGCGTGAGCATTAAGCAAGAGATAAACGGTGTTGCCAGTACCTACGTGCATAAATATGTAAAGGTCGGCGACGTATTGGACGTGAGCGCACCGCGGGGCAGTTTTACCCTTCAATCGGGTGATCGGCCCATCTTCCTGCTTAGCGCTGGTGTCGGAGCGACGCCGGTGCTTTCGATGCTTCATGCACTGGCGGCGGAAAAGTCGACACGGCAAGTTTGGTGGCTGTTCGGGGCTCGCAACCGATCCGACCATCCGTTTGCGCAGGAGTCGCGTGATCTCGTGCAATTGCTGCCGCACTGCCGCAGTCGAATATTGTACAGCAGGCCTGGGTCCGACGATCGTTTGGGTTTCGACTTTGACGCCACCGGACGTCTGGCAGTCCCCGTGCTTGACGAACTGGGTGTTTCTCGCGACGCAGACTTTTACCTGTGTGGACCAACGGCATTTCTCGATGATTTAAGCGCTGGTCTTGCTGCCTGGGGCGTTGCCGCCAACCGGGTGCATAAGGAAATCTTTGGCCCGGGTAAATCAATGACGCCGGGTATATCCGCCGAACCCGCGCGGCCGGTGCACGCGCCGCCAGGACCCGCGGGAGAGGGGCCTCAGGTTTCGTTTGCACGCAGCGGCCTCACCGTCCCATGGGACGAAAAATATCAGAACCTACTCGAGTTCGCGGAAGCCTGCGACGTTCCCGTTCGTTGGTCGTGCCGGAC
>DATENS010000026.1:0-3485 GCA_035274925.1 Pyrinomonadaceae bacterium
CGGCCAGTTTCTGCATTTCCATGTCGAAGAAGGCGCGGAATCCAGCCGCGTTCTTGAGCTCGGCCAGCACCAGCGGTGCGACCGGCTCGCCTTTCTCGTTCATGCCCGCGCCCACGGCGATCTCTTCGCCGAGCTGGTCGCCAAACTCGCGGATAGCGGTGATGGCGGTGTTCATGCCGGCCTGGCGGCGATTCTGAAACCAGTCGCGCAGCGCAGGATTCTGCTGAATCTTCTCTTCAATAATGCGATTCGATTCGGCAATACTCGCGCTCAGGTTCGGCACGGCCGCGTAGATCACCGTGTTTTCCGGCATCATGTCCAGCAGTCGCGTCGAGTGACGCACACCGGGCTTGGGCACCGCATTCAACTCTTTTCGCAGAGCAGCCAGTGCTTCCAGCGTTTCGGAATAGCGCGCCGAGTTGCGGCTCCACGCGACTTCTTCCTTGACCGGGATGGTTTCGATGGCAGGACTGGTGGTGGCCTGCTCGCCCGCTTTTAGCACGCGATCGTTTCCATTGTGATCGAGATGTACTTCACCTTCGATTACGCTCACGCGCGATCCCTTAGTGCCGGCGTTTGCGGAAAAGATCGTTCCGGTAACTGAAATCAGCGAGTCGCCCGTGTCGACGTAGAGATGGTTTCTTTGTTTTGCTGCTTCGACAATCACGCTGCCGGAACCCAGGTGAAGCGTAGTCCCGCTCATCGTCTGACTGATCGAGAATTCCGAGCGGTCTTTCATCTCAACCAAGGTTCCGTCGCCGAGCCTCACTACCGCGTGCGCGTCTTTAGCGGTGCGAATCGTATCGCCGCGTCCGATTTTCGTGCCGGCAGTCAGCGGTGTCGTTTTCGCATCGTTAACGACATAGACAGCCCCGTCCGCCGCCTGCACGGTGGCTTCCACGGATCCGAACGGCATGTAACGTTGAATTAACGGCAAGGCCACGAGGCCGATGCCGATCACCAGCACCGCCGCGATTCCCCAGCGCAGGACGACCGGATTCATATTGAACCACGAGCCGGTTCGCGCGGGTTTGCGGGCGGGCATCGCGGCGGCGATGCGCGCCGTGCGTGCCTGCTTGAGAGCTTTACGGCAAGGGATGCACTCATGCGTATGATCAACCAGCAACAGCGAACGCGCCTCTGACAGTTCACCGTGCAGATACGCGGGCATCAATGATTGAAAATCAGCGCATCCTTCGATGTGCTCTGATTCAACGTTTAGAGGCGGGCTACCGCCCGCCATCTCGCGCGACATCGATTCGGGCGGGCAGTAGCCCGCCTCTAAACCCTGCGCCGACATAAGTGACCAAACGCGCTCCGCCGCGTCATTCACCACTTCCGATTCCGCCTGTTCGGCACGAATCCCCGTGGTGACCTTATCCAGGATGTTGTCGAGTTCTTTGTTCTTCATAACTGTTCTCCCAAGATGATGCCAAGAATCTTTTCCTACTGGTGCATCTGCAAATAATTGCCAATCTCTTTCCGCAGCCGAGCGCGCGCTCGATGCAGGGTAACGCCAACGACGATTGCCGACGTATTCATCATTCGGCCGATTTCGCCGTTGTCATATCCTTCGAAATAGCGCAGGGCAAACATCTGTCCCGCGGTGTCCCCGAGCTTCGATACCGCCTCGCGAATCAGGTTTCGCAGTTCGCGATCCTCCTCGTTCGACTCCGGAGTGCTGCGCGTCACCAACTCCATCGGGACCGAGTGATGGTCGACATCGTCGATCGCGACCGCTCTTGAGCGCTTTCGCGAACGTAACAAGTCGAGCGACGCGTTAATCGCCGCGCGCGCAAAATAGCCATCAGGATTCTCAGGCGCAACGGGTTCTGTGCCACGGGCCAGGCGCAGGAATACGGTCTGCAAAACGTCCTCGGCGTCTGCGGCGCTTCCGGTAACCCGGTACGCGGCGCGAAACACCCGGTCGTGATGGCGCTGAAACAGGGCTTCGAGATCGTTCGATTTCGATCCTGCGTCAGCGACTAATTCGGTTCCGCGTTCAGCCATCTGATTACGACCTATCGCCAGGTTTGCGGTCTTGAGCGGTTTTACGGCAGCCAGCATATCTTTGTGCGAAAAATTCCCTTCCGCCCATAAAACGCTGTCCGCTCACGGATTATTAACACTCGTACGAGAAAACCTGAAAATAAAGTTGCATCGGGCCGCGAAAGCCCTCTTTGACGGTATCGCCAATGAATTCTATAGTTTAATGACGCGATGATGCCTGTCACCCCTACCGGCCTGCTTTCAGTGCTCGCGCTGCTGGACACCCTGAGTTTTGCGGCCCGGCTCTGGCGCTACCTCAATCAGCCCTACCAGATTGGCAGCATAGAAGTTTCGGTGACCAAGCTGGTGCAGGGGGCGGTGATTCTTGCGGTCGCCCTGCTGCTTTCCCGCACGCTCAGCCGGCTGCTGCAACGCCGCATCGCGAAAAAGGCCTATCTGGATCCAGGCCTGCGTTACACCCTGGCCCGGCTGACCCAATACCTGATTATCACGCTGGGTATTCTATTAGCACTAAAAGCGGCTTTCAGTCTTGACCTGACTTCGATTGCGGTCATTTTTACCGCGCTCTCAGTCGGTATTGGATTCGGCCTGCAATATCTCGCCGCCGACGTCGCGTCAGGTTTCATTCTTCTGTTCGAACGGCCGGTGCGCGTCGGCGATCGCATCACTATCGGAGAAGACGAAGGCGACGTGCAAAGCATAAACCTGCGCACCACCGTAGTGTCCACCAACGACCGTATTTCGATCATCGTGCCAAATTCACGTTTGGTGAGCCAGCGGCTGATCAACTGGTCATACGGCGACCCGCGCGCGCGCATCTCGATTCACGTCGGCGTGGCTTACCATACTGACGTCGAATTGGTCAGCACCACGCTCCTGAAGGCTGCCGAAGGCATTGACAACGTCCTCAACGACCCACCGCCGAAAGTGCAGTTCCTGAAATTCGGTGACTGGTCGCTCGACTTTCGCCTGCTGGTTTGGACGAACCGCCCGCGTTTGCACACACAGATCCGCAGCGACATTAACTACCGCATCGAAAGACTCTTTCGCGAAGCGCGCATTGAAATTCCCTTCCCGCAGACCGAACTGCGTCTGCGCGACGGCGAGATCCACCTCGACACTGCCAACAAGTTCATTGCGGGACGATCGCTGGATTGAGTGTCTCCAACGCCAAGGCGCGAAGTTAGCTCATTCTCCCAACGCTCCCTTGCCACTAATCTCCCGAAAAGCTACGCTAGCCCTCGTCACTGAGTGACCATTCATTCAGCCGTGCCTAAAGCGTCAACCAAACGTATCACCACGCGAAACTCGAGCGGCGATAAGCGCAGCGCCATCCTTCGCGCCGCTACCCGCGTGTTTGCCCGCAACGGTTACTTCAACTCCAAAGTCGCCGACATCGCGCGCGCGGCCGATGTAGCTGACGGCACTGTCTATCTTTATTTCAAGAGCAAAGAAGAAATCCTGCACTCGATCTT
>DATENS010000027.1:0-17340 GCA_035274925.1 Pyrinomonadaceae bacterium
CGCGCTGGTGAACCGGCAAACTGAAGACATTGGCGCGCGCAGGCTGCACACGATTGTGGAAAGACTTTTGGACGAGATCAGCTTCGAGGGGCCCGACCTTGAGCCGAAGCAGCAAACGATCGATGCGGCCTACGTTGAAAAAATGCTTTCCGACACCGTCAAGGATCAGGACCTGAGCCGTTACATTCTGTAATCACCACCGCCAAACCACTGTGCCTCGTTCTTCAAAACCTTCAGTAAAGTCGCGCACGTCGGCCACCCGTCAATTAATGTTATTGGTTGCGTTGTGCGCCATCTCGATGGCGCCGCAGTGCGGCAAGCGGCGGCCTCCGCTTCCTCCGGTCGAGCGTATTCCCCAACGCACGGAATTACTCTCCGGCGCGCAACGCGGGAATCAGGTAATCCTGGTTTGGCCCGCGCCTCGACGTAACGCCGGCAGCGGCAGCGTACAAAGCATTCGACAAGTGGATGTTTACCGAGTGGCCGAGAAGCTGGATGCTCCGGCCGCAATGACTGAAGAGGAGTTCGCGGCGCGAGCCATCCTGGTGGGCTCAGTAACCTACGAGGAGATCAAGAAGGCCACCGATAACCTCACCTACACTGACGTCCTGGAACTGGCGGGCGAACCGGCTCGGCTTCGTTATGCAGTGCGCTATGTAAACGCCGCGGGCCAGCGCGCCGCGTTTTCCAACTTTCTCATGATCGAGCCCGCCGCGCGCGTCGCTGAGCCGCCGCGGAACCTAAAGCATGATTTGTCCGAGACGGCGGTCACGATAAGTTGGGACGCGCCGGAACAAAACATCGACGGCTCTACGCCTGTTAACCTGCTGGGCTATAACGTCTATCGCGTCAATGCTGCGCAGAATGAAGCTGGCAAGACCCCGATTAATCAGGGGTTGGTTACCTCCACCCAATATCAGGACACCACTTTCCGGTTTGGTGAGAGATACAGCTACATCGTGCGCTCGGTGTCGCTCGGGACTCTGGCGAGGCAGGTCGAGAGTCTGAATTCAGCCGGCGTTGAAGCCGCTCCGGTAGATGTCTACGCACCGGCGGCGCCCATCGGTCTCAGCGTGGCGGGGTCACCCGGACGTCTTTCGCTTTTCTTTGCTCCAAACTCTGAGAGCGATCTTGCCGGGTATTTGATCTACCGCTCAACCGACGCGAATCTTCCTAAGAACCAGTGGACACTGCTCACTAGCGCCTTGTTAACGCGCACAACGTTTGCTGATGAGAACGTCGATCCGGGCAAGACCTATTACTATTACGTGATTGCCGTCGATACGACTGGTAACAAGAGCCAGCCTTCCGAAGTGGTTTCGGAAACAGCGCCGTAACACTGGGACAAGCAACCCTTCGGGTTGGGCTAGGGTGAGTCAACTATATGAACGCGCTCCCCAAACCTCGCCTTGGTCTTAACTAAGTCCGCTGCTTCGCAGCTGGTTGAGCAGTCCCTATGAAAAACCAACAGCCCGCCACGATCCAAGCTCGTAGCGGGCTGTCTTGATGGCACTGATTCGTGCTCAGAATCCGGTAAGATTCAGAATCACCCTCAGCACCTCACCGAGAATCTGGTACTTCCCTTGTGAGTACCGCCCATACTGATAACGGCTGTAATAACCGTCTTCATAGCCGCGGCGAAAACCTTCGCGGAAGTAATACTGGTATTCGCTCGAGTCGACGTAATACCCATCGTATCCGTACAAGGCGTCCAGGTATGCATCGGAACTTTCATAATCAAATCCCCATCCATCCTGACGGTCGGCCTGTCCGGCGCGAAAGCCCTCTTCGTATCCAGCATTAATCGCACGGTTCAGCAGGTCAGCGCCATACTGGTTGACGTAGTAGTACTGATTCCCGCGATAGTACTGATAGCTTGGCGCTCCCACGTTCACGTAGACGAAACTCTGGCGCCGAATGCGATCGCGCTGTAAACGCTCCCAGTATTGCTGACGGAACCGCCAGTAATTCTGCCGGCGTTGATTTTGCTGCTGCCGCTCGCGTTCGCGCCACCACCGCTCGCGCTCAGCTTCGCGGTTTCGCCATTCGGTCTGGCGTTGACGCCACGAGCTTTCTTCACGGCGACGCCAGTCTTCGCGCTGACGCGGCGAGAAGATCGTGGTCCGTTCGTTCCGATTAGAGCCCTGGTTCCTATTGCGCCAATCGCGGTTCTGGTTATTGTTTCCGTTCTCGCGCTGCAACCGCCGCTGTTGCTCGTTGCGCTCTTCTTCGAGCCGGCGTCTTTGCTCGTCGTTCTGTTGCTGCTGAACCCGGCGTTGCTCTTCCAGGGCCCGCCGCTGTTCTTCATTCTGACGTCGCTGCCCTTCCCATTCGCGCCGCCTTTGTTGGTCGGTGCGTTCGCTCAGCCGTCGCTGCTCTTCAGTCTGACGCCGCTGGCGCTCGAGTTCTCTCTGCTGTTCCAGATTGCGGCGTTGCTCTTCCCCCTGCCGCCGCTGCCAATCCCTTTGTCGTTCCGTCTCCGCATTACGACGTTCCCCCTCAGCGCGGCGCCGCTGCTCTTCTTCTAGTCTTCGTTGCTGTTCGGCTCGCTGACTTTCCTGTTCGCGCCGTCGCTGCTCTGCTTCATTTCGCCGTTGTTCCTGGGCCTGACGTTGCTGCTCGTCGTTTTGTCTTCGCTGTTCCGACTGCCGGCGCTGCTCGGCCTGTTCCTGCTCGCGACGCTGGCGGGCTGCATCGCGGTCGGTGTTTTCCTGTCGCCGTTGCTCCTCGGCCTGACGTCGCTGCTGCTGGGCCTGGCGCAGCTGTTCCTGCCTCGACCTGTTCTGATCGTCCTCGTTCTGCTCGACATTGCGTTCTCCCCGGTTCCGGCCCTGCGCACGGGCAAGGCTGGTGGCCGACAATGCAGTCGCGCCGATAGCCAGGCCAATGGCCAGGCTCCTGATGTAGCTCGATTTCATGATTTGACCTCCGCTTTACTGGACTGAGGGGAAAGTGGTTTTCGCGCTCGCAATGGCAAACGTCATTCCTCGACCGAAATTGCCATCTGGTTGAGTTAACACAAGAATTTCGGCACGATATCGTTTGTGTCCTCGACCTAATGCGCTTTTTTTCGTGTATGAGGTCCGCCCGGGTTCAACTTCTGAACCAGAGCCTTTTGCAACGTTGAGACCCGGTCGCTACCGCTGCTGGTTCTGACTTCGACACAATGGCCGCTGTAATTCCGGGGCGCTTTCGCTTATATTTGAACCCACACAAAAATTGGGAGGCGAGCATGAAGTTCTTTCTTGATACGGCGAATTTGGAAGAAATCCGCAAGGCGGCAGCACTGGGACTGGCAGATGGGGTTACTACAAACCCAACCCTCATTTCCAAAGAAGGTGATGTGGACTTCAAACAACACATCGCCGAGATCTGTAAAATCGTTTCAGGACCGGTGTCAGCCGAGGTCTCGACCGATAAGAAGGACGAGATGCTGAAGCAGGGTCGCGAGTATGTGAAGATCGCGCCGAACGTCGTGATCAAGTGCCCGCTCACCGCCGATGGTTTGGAAGCCACCAGAATCCTGAATGACGAAGGAATCAAGGTGAATGTGACGCTTTGCTTCTCAGCCGCCCAGGCGGTTTGCGCCGCCAAAGCCGGCGCCTCGTTCATCAGTCCGTTTCTGGGTCGGCTGGACGACATTGGTGACAATGGTTTACGCCTGCTTGAGGAGATCATCGAGATCTACGACAACTATGGTTGGAAGACCGAAGTGCTCGCAGCTAGTTTGCGCCACCCGATTCACGTCATCGAGGCGGCGCGCATGGGCGCAGACATTGCCACGATGCCGTACAAGGTGCTCGAGCAACTGTTGAAGCATCCGCTCACAGATAAGGGCCAGGATCAGTTCCTTGCTGACTGGAATAAGCGAGCTGCAGCCAAAGCCTAGATCAGGAACAGAGGTCAGATGTCAGATGTCAGAAACAGGACGAGAATTGTCGGCGCAATCTGTCGACCTGCGCGCGTCGGCGCAGGACGGTGGAGCTCTGACTTCTGATATTCAACCACTGGCCCCAGTAGTCGAAGCCCGCAATCTCACAAAACTCTATGGCAAACAACGCGCGGTTGACGGCGTAGATTTCACCGTCAGGCGTGGCGAGACGTTTGGCTTGCTCGGGCCGAACGGCGCCGGCAAGTCCACCACCATGCGCATGATTGCCTGCCGCACGCCGCTTACTTCCGGCGAACTGCTAGTGGAGGGCCTCGACGTCAACACTCATGGGCGCCGGATTCGTTCGCTGATCGGAGTCGTGCCGCAGGAGAACAACCTCGATCCGGACTTGAATGTGCGTCGCAATCTCATCGTCTATGCCAGCTACTTTCGGATTCCAAAACAGGAAGCAGCAAACCGCACTGAAGAGTTGCTGCGCTTTATTGGGATGTCGGACCGGGGCGACGCGAAAATCGATCACCTCTCAGGCGGGATGAAGCGCCGTTTGATGATCGCGCGCGCGCTTCTTCATAACCCGCGCCTGCTGGTGCTGGACGAACCGACCACCGGCCTCGATCCGCAAGTGCGCCAGGAGATCTGGCAGAAACTTGAAGAGTTGCGGCGCGTGCGGGGCGTAACGATTGTGCTCTCGACTCATTACATGGACGAGGCGGAAAAGCTCTGCGAACGACTGGTGGTGATGGATCACGGTCACATCCTGGCCAGCGGCAAGCCCAAAGATTTGGTGCTGGCAAAGGTGTCGCGTTATGCGCTCGAGGTGCGTGATGTGGGCGATTTGCCTTTGCGCGAGTCTCAAAACGGGATTTCAGCCATTGCCCGCAACAACGCGCATTTCTATTTCGCTGCTGATGCCGAAACCCTGACGCCTTTGATGAAAGTGTACGACGGCCGCAGACCCATGATTCGATTGTCGAATCTGGAGGATGTGTTTTTGCAACTGGTGAGCGAGTCAGAACCGACAGGATGAGGTCAGAACCGCCTGCGGTAGCGGGCGGATAATCTCAGAACGGGCGAGCCAACATTGGCTGTGGGAGATTCAATTACTGTTCGGGTTCTTAAGTACGACGGCGCCGAGTATCGGCGCTGGCAGGCTCAGCTCAGAGAGACGCGCGATCGGCTTCTGATTCTCGACGCAGAGTTCGATGTCGAGGTGCGACATGTCTCGCTCGGGACGATTCCGAAAGGCACGCGCACGATCGAATATTATTGGCTCGACCGCTGGTTCAACGTCTTTCAGTTCCTGAGAGACGACGGCCAGACGCGGCTTTTCTACTGCAATATCAACACGCCGCCTTCGTGGGAAGAAGGTGTGCTGAGCTACGTCGATCTCGACATCGACATTCTGGTCGAGCCGGATCTTTCTTATCAGGTGCTTGACTTGGACGAATTCGAAGCACATGCAAAGCAATACGGGTATTCCGACGAAGCCAAAAGAAATGCTCATGCGGCTTTGGAAGATTTAAAGCAAATGATTGGGAATCGCGAATTCCCTTTCGCAAGTTAGTTGAGTTAATCGATATGGCGCTGGCGATGGCAAATATTAATCTTGGGGACGGGCTCGCCGTTTGGCGGCGGAACGTCCTCGTGCACCTGCGCATCTGGAAGATGAACCTGGTGGCGCCGATTGTCGAACCGGTCATCTCGGTGCTGGGATTTGGCTGGGGGATTGGCGCCCTCGTCGCCGGCAGCGTTTCCGGGATTTCCTATCTCTCGTTCGCGGGGGCCGGCTTGCTGGCGATCACCGTGCTGATGCGGGCGATGTTCGAAGCGACTTACGCGTCATACTTCAAAATGGTCTATCAATCGACCTACGACGCGATTCTCGCTACGCCTGTGGATGCCGAGTCGCTCGCTTTCGCTGAGATCCTGTGGGCGATAACACACGGGCTTTTCGACACCATTGTGATCATGATCGTGCTGGTAATTTTTGGCGCGGCTACGTCGGCCTGGGCGATTCTGGCGCCGCTGCCATTATTGGCCGGGGCGGCATTCATGGCCGGAATCTCGCTGGGTACCACCGCGCACGTGCACGATATCGACGCCTTTAATGTGTACATGGCGATATTTTTCTCGACGATGTACATCACCGGGGCGTTCTTCCCCGTTGAAGTGCTGCCGGTGTGGATGCAGATTCCGGCGAGAATCCTGCCCACCACTGAGGCGATCGACCTGACCCGTGCGTTTCTAACCGGGCAGCTCCTCACGCGGCACATCTACGGGGCGATTTATCTGGTAATATCAGCCGTCGTGGCCTGCGAGTGGGCCATGAGAAGTTTGCGAAAACGGATGGTGGCGTAAATGAGTGCGCTAGCTATGAGGTCAGTACCGGGAGCGATAGCGACCGGGTAACCCCTTTCGCATGGCTCAAGACCCGGTCGCTGCCGCTCCCGGTTCTGACCTCATCCCGAGTGGCAATTAACTATGTCTCAACAAAAGCCAGAAAAACTTTCCAAGCTCGACCAACTTCGCGAGCGCCACCAGCAAGCAGAAGCCGGCGGCGGCACCGCTCGTGTTGAGAAACAGCATGGGGCCGGCAAGATGACCGCCCGCGAGCGCGTAGAGTTCCTGCTCGACGCTGAAACGTTTCAGGAATTCGACAAGCTGGTTGAGCACCGCTCCCGCGACTTCGGCCTCGACGAGCAGATTTACCCGGGCGATGGTGTTGTCACCGGTCACGGCCTGATCGACGGGCGCAAGGTGTTTGTCTTCGCGCAGGACTTCACGGTGTTTGGCGGTTCCCTTTCCGAAACGCACGCCGAAAAAATCTGCAAGGTGATGGACCTCGCCATGAAAGTCGGCGCGCCGATAATTGGACTAAATGATTCAGGCGGAGCGCGCATTCAGGAGGGCGTAGTCAGCCTCGGCGGCTATGCAGACATTTTCTTACGTAACACTTTAGCCAGCGGCGTGGTGCCGCAAATCAGTTGCATCATGGGCCCGTGCGCAGGCGGTGCGGTCTACAGTCCCGCGATCACCGATTTCAACATCATGGTTAAGGACACGTCCTACATGTTCATTACCGGTCCGGACGTGATCAAGACCGTGACGCATGAAGACGTAACCAAGGAGGAACTTGGCGGCGCCTCGACACATAATCGGAAATCCGGAGTGGCTCACTTTGCCGCGGACTCGGATGAGCATGCGCTGCGCATGGTGCGCGAGCTGCTCTCATTCATTCCTTCAAACAATGTCGACGACCCGCCCCGCGTCGGAGCGACGGATTTAGCTGGACGGACCGAACCTAAGCTCAATTCGATTGTCCCCGAAGCTTCCAACCAGCCTTATGACATTCGCGAAGTAATCGACATGATCGTGGACAACGCCTACTTCTTTGAAGTCCACCGCGACTTTGCGCCGAACATCGTGGTCGGGTTTGCGCGTTTGGATGGAAGGTCAGTAGGCATTGTCGCTAACCAACCGGCTTTTCTCGCCGGCGTTCTGGACATCGACAGCTCGATCAAAGGCGCGCGTTTCGTGCGGTTCTGCGATTGCTTCAACATCCCGCTGGTGGTTTTTGAAGACGTGCCCGGGTTCCTTCCTGGGATTTCGCAGGAGCACGGCGGCATTATCAAGCACGGCGCCAAGCTTCTCTATGCCTTTGCCGAAGCGACAGTTCCGAAGGTTACCGTGATTACGCGCAAGGCCTACGGCGGGGCGTATTGCGTGATGGGCTCGAAGCACATTCGCACCGACATCAACTTCGCTTGGCCATCAGCCGAGATTGCGGTGATGGGCGCCGAAGGGGCCGTGGATATCCTGTATCGTCGCGAATTAGCTGAAGCTTCGGATAAGGCGTCGGCGCGCCGATCCCGCATAAATGAATTAGAAGATAAGTTCGCCAGCCCTTACGTCGCCGCCGAACGCGGATTTATTGATGAAGTAATCGAACCTTCCCAAACCCGTCCAAAACTGATTACCGCCCTCGCGTTGTTGGAGAACAAGCGCGACACCAACCCGCCGAAGAAGCACGGGAATATTCCGTTGTGAGAAAGCCCGCACCGCGGGCGATGATATTAGTAGCCCACAGCGCAAGCTGTGGGTTTATGCGTTTGACGCAACAGCGCGCCGAAGGCGCGAGATGTCGGCAGTCAATTCTCTTCTCAGCTATTGCGCGCTTTCAGCCTCTAACAATATTTGGCTCCCCAACCAGGGGCGTTGCCCCTGGCTCTTACATCTCAGGCCTTCGGCCTGAAGCACACTCTCGCGTTACACTCCTCAGATGAGCGAACCTAAACAACTCATCGATCTCAGCCACACGGTCTCGCACGGCCTCGTCACTTACAAAGGCCTCCCTGCCCCGGTCATTTGTGACTTTCTTAGTCGCGAACAATCGCGGCAGCATTACGCTCCGGGCACGCAGTTTCACATTGGGAAGATCGAGATGGTGGCCAACACCGGCACGTATCTCGATAGCCCGTTTCATCGGTATGAAGACGGGCAAGATCTGTCGGAGCTGGAGCTGAGTTCGCTCGCGAACCTTAGCGGCGTGGTGGTAAGGGCAAAGCCAAAAGAGGATCGAGCTATTCACGTTGATGCGTTCAAAAACCTTGATGTGAAAGGTAAAGCGGTGCTGATTCACACCGGCTGGGACGCGCATTGGGAAACAGACCAATACTTTGAAGGGCATCCGTTTCTCACCAAAGATGCGGCTCAGTTGCTAGCCGACCAAGGGGCTGCCCTGGTTGGCATCGATTCATACAACATCGACGCTACTGCTGATCTGACGAGGCCCGCGCACAGTATCTTGCTTGGTGCAGGGATTCCGATTGTCGAGCACATGTGTAATCTCGGCGACCTGTCTGATCGCGCCTTCAAGTTCTTCGCCGTCCCGGTGAAGGTCAAGGGAATGGGAACGTTCCCGGTGCGGGCGTTTGCGATCGTGTGAGTCAAAGTAGAAAAACTCGCGGCTAAGTCGCGTAATGGGCGCCGAGCTTCTCTTCCTCCCATTCATCAATGTCTGCTTTCCTGAGTAGTATCTGAAAGTTGTGCTGCCGGTGCATTAGCCCGACTGTTAGGGAGGGCTCATTATCAATTCAACCACAGAGCCCTCCCTCGCAGTCGGGCTAGTGCCCTTTGCGTGAGCAACATAACATTCAGACCCTACCGCTTTCTTGACTTCATTTGCCACATCACATAAAAGGACTCTCGCTGGCCATCCCTTCCGCGGAGTTATCGAATGAAACGCCTATCCCTGCTGCTTCTCTGCCTCGCTATCATGTGCTTCCCCGCTTTCGCCCAACGAAAGCGCCCGAATAACTTCAATGACATGATTAAGCGCTGCTACGCCGCTTGGAGCACGCTCAATCCGGACAACCCGGCGCCGTTTTATGCGAAGGACCCAGACCTCGTTTTCTTTGATATGGACCCCTTAAAATACACGGGCTGGCAGCAATATCACGACAACTTCAAAGACAAGGTCGCGCCCGGCTTCATACGACTTACCATTACGCCCAACAATGACGTGAAAACTACGCGCAGCGGCAATCTGGCTGTTACCTCTCTGACCTTTCACTTGGCGGCGAAAACAAAGGATGGCACAAACATCGAGTTCGAAGGACGACACACGATTGTCTGGGAATGGTCGCACGGGCGCTGGGTGATCATTCATGAGCATGTTTCGAAGCCGCTCAGCTAGAGGCGTTGCTGTCCCCTGGCCCAAACAAGGCGTATACTGCCGGAGCATCTCTTCCCGGAATCAGTATCTCGATTACCTGACGCAACAAGGAGAATCTTAATGTCCAAGAGAAGAACTGTATTTGCCCTAATAGTCTCGGTCTCTGCAATGTCCTCGCTTTTTCTGCTTTCGACTGCGATCGCACAAAAAGGGCTGAATTCAACTGCGGGCGCACCGATAAGAGGAGTGGATGTGAAGCTGGGAAGTAATCCCGGCGGTAATCTGGTTAAGCGAACTACTACAGACGCCAATGGCAAAATCGACTGGGGTAACCTGGCCGCCGGCAGCTATTCGATGGAGATAGTCCCTCCTTCAGGACCAAAGATTACTGAGCTCGGCGACGCCAACTATTACATCGTCGAAATCAGCGGACCCAGCGTCGTCGGTGGCACGAAGAAAGTTGCCTGGGAGATCAAAAGAAAAGTATTTATTTTACCGCACGTACTGGAGACATCGGGGAGGACGACTACAGCGCCACCCACTTATTCGCCAAAGTTTCAATTCGACGTTGGAGGTGGCCCACCGACTCCAGTACAGGCGACCGTCGTCAAATCGAAATCCAATATCACGAATAACTGATTCAGCTTAGCCTTCAAGCTGAGTGTTCGATCCCGTTGCTCCCGCTTCGGGGTCATCTGTGCGCTTATCGGTCAGTCTCATTGACGGGCTATTGCGACGTTTCTGGTCACAACCCGACCCAGCAACCGGGCATCTATATAACTTCCCGACAACACAATCTTCACAAAATAAGGTAGAGAGAGCGAAAAAATGAGAAAAAAGATTTTCCTCACATTGGCATTCGTGTGCCTACTCACTTCAAAGATTGCGCTGGCGCAAAGCCCAGCCTTTCTCGGCTCCACCGTAGCAGCGACCGAAGTCCCGGCAACCGCAACAACCGCCGTTACGACACTTTCGGGTTCTGAGGTGGCTAACAAGTTGGCCGACGCCAAAAAACTTTTACAAGCGCGCTCTAATAAAGATTCGGTTTCGATCGCCCTGGCGGCGCTGGATCCGCGGGCCGATCAGCTTCACGTTTTGACTCTGGCCAAGGACGCTTTTCTCACCAAGGGCGCCGAATTCTCGCTCACCACGGATCGTGGCAAGGCTGTAGTGCTGCGCATCATTCGTCCTAACGGCGTAAATACGGCGGTTACAATTAAAGACACTGCAGGTCATTCGCTGCTGCCGCTGTTGGTTCAGTATCCGATTGTTAAAGACGGAGTTTGGAGCGAAAACGCGTATTACACCTCGGCTCACCCGGCCCTGATTTCCACCAATGTTGTGGCGATGGGTCATCAGTATCTGGCGACCATGTTCGAGCGGGCCAACGCAGATTTGCAGTCGAACGGCGTTAATGTGCCGGCCGATTTGGTGGATGTGGCCAAGCACCTGGTCATTGTCGAACACACCGACCACAAGCGTTTTCGCGAGGAGGACCGCGCCGGGATTTATCCCGAGGTGCTGGCCCTGTACGCCCTGAATCAGGGTGACACGTTTCGCTATTCGGTCAGTTCGGCCGGCGCCGGCGGCATGATTCAAATGATTCCGCGCACGTACGCAGCGATTCGTGAAAATCATCCGAACGCCCGGCTGGAAAGCGACTTTGTTCACGGCATGCGCAATCACCCAAATGCTTTGAAGGCGATGCTGCTTTACGTCAACGACACCTGGAATTTTCTGGGCCAGACGGCCGAAGTACAGGAGGCGTTGCGTTCCGGCGCGGCCACCAAAACCGAACTGCTGGCCGCCGGCTACAATTCGAACCCTTACCGGCTGCCTGGTTATCTTTCAAACGGAGGCTCGGCGTGGCGCACGCTGATTCCGGCTGAGACGCAAATGTATCTTTCCATCTATAAGTCGGTCGACACCCACGTTGATTTCGTTTCCAGCGAGTCCGTGCCGACCACCGACGTCGGCGTGGGAACTCTCAACCCCGCAGGTTCATCAATTGCGCGCGAGGCAACTTCGGTCGTAGTTACCTGGGTCAGTAAACAGGTACTTAGCAATGCCGTCGCGCTGACCCGCCTGGTTCGCTAAGCCCCCAAGGCAAAACAAAAATCGCCGCCAGTCCCCTCATGGGTTGGCGGCGTTTTCCTTTGCGCAAATCCGCACCACGAAGAGTAGAATCAGCCGGTTCTGATCAACCAAGTCCTGAAGTGGAGAAAACATGCCTGCATACATCGTGGTAGAAGTTGAAGTCGAAGATCCCGTCCGTTACGAAGACTATAAGAAGATGGTGCCGCCATCACTCGAGGCTTTCGGTGGCCGCTTTCTGGTGCGCGGCGGCAAAGTCGAAACGCTCGAAGGAGCATGGACACCGAACCGCCTGGTAATCGTTGAATTCCCTTCGGTCGAGAAAGCCAAAACATGGTGGAGCTCAGCCGAGTATGCGGAGGCAAAAGCGCTGCGACAGGCCACGGCTAAGACCAAGCTTATCGTCGTCGAAGGCTTTTAGGTTTCTAGGTCTTTGCGCCTTCGCGTCTTTGCGTAAGATTCCTATTATGGCTCCTGGTTGTTCACGCCAAGGCGCGAAGGCGCAAAGCAAACATTACCCAACTTCGCTCGGGCAATTGCTTTTTCCTGTCTGATGCTCTAAAGTCCCAAGGTTTTCCAAACAACTAAAAAGATGGAGAGTTTCGAATGAAGTATTTTGCTCTGACTGCAACTTTGTGCCTGGCGCTGCTTGTGACCGCAGCATGTTCATCCAGCACTAATACGAATACCAACACGGCGGCGGCGCGACCGGCACAATCGCCCGCTTCGACCACCGCAGCAGCCCCGGCGGGCACGCCTGCGTCGTCAACAGCCGCTCAGGATTTTACGCTCGTGAACAAAACCGGCGTGGAAATCGACAAGGTCTTTATTTCCCCGCACGATTCGGATGACTGGGAAGAAGACATTCTCGGACGTGACACGCTGCCCAGTGGCGAAAGCGTCGATATCAAGTTTCATCGCAGCGAAACCGCGGCGTTGTGGGATTTGCGCGTGGAAGACAGCAAAGGAAACGCGATTGAGTGGGAGAACCTGAACCTGCTCACGATCGCGAAGGCCACTCTGCACTACGAGAACGGTAAAGCCACGGCCGAAGTCGAATAACCCTGAAGCCTGACAGGCACTAGCCCGACCGTCAGGGAGAGCTTCGCTTGAGCGGGTAAAGAATTCGAGCGAGCGAGACGAAATTGATCGTCACGCTCGCTCGTTTCTTTTAACCAAGGGCTTAGTTGAGGCCTAGACGTTTCAGCGCGCCTTCTTCGAATTCTTCAGAACGCGTATCGTCGAGGAAGATTTTCTTCTTGGGGATGGTAGTCCTGCTTTTCGTGTCTCGATTACCCTTGCCGCGGGTGGTCACCCTGACACCGGTGAGATAATTCGTGCTTTCAGTGGAAACGGAACCGGTGAGGCGATCGGCCGTGTTGTAGTCAAACCCTATGAGCACAAACCGCTGGGTGGCCGCATCAAAGCGAAAACGAAAAGTGAGATTCGAGACGTCGCGCGAGCCGTGTTCCTCCTGAACCACCACGACGCCTTTTTCGATGCTCACTTCTGCCGGCGATTCGACGACACCATAGAACGCGCCGCCGCACCGGGTGCACTGCAACAGCGCTTCCGCCACGCCGGCACGTTTCAATTTCCCGTCCGCTGACGCTAATACTACGACCAGTGCCCTGCCCCGCTCAGTCGGATCGCCTTCGCTATTTTTCTCGGCCTTGTCTTCGACCAACTTCAGCGCAAAGTCCGGGAGCGAATCTCCGTTCAGGTCCCCGGCGACCTGCGCCTCGACCTTCCAGCCAGCCGGTGCAAACTGCTTCGTACTGGTCGCTTCGGCAGGAACGCGGGACTTATCGAGGACGCCTGCTTCCTCCTGAGCAAAACAAAAAGTTGCGGAGGTGAGCAGTGCGAGTGCGACACTCGCAAATCCGAATACCCACGACCGTATTCTTTCGCGTTGATTCTTCATCACCTTCCGCAACCTCCTCGAACCCAGTTTACGGCATGGTCAGTTGAAACTTGTACCATCCCGATTTACCAAAGAACCGTTGTCCTTCGTTATCGTAAAGGGCGAGGTAGAATTTCAGATCGTGCTCGCCACTTTCCATGTTGAGCGCGTCGTAAGGGATGAAGATCTGAAGATCGTTGTAAACGGCCGGGTCATAAGCCGGCGTGAAGTTTGTGTACGCCGACACATTGCCGTCCCGCGTTCGATATTTCGGGTCGCCGGCTGCCAGTGGCGTATTGTCTGAGTCGTCGTAATAAAAATACGCGATCATCTTGCAAGCCACGTCGAGGCCGTACTTGACGGTGAACTTGGCGTGAACACGCATTCCCTTCTGACCTTTGACCGTCACGTTATGAACAATGCGCGCGCTCTGGTAGACCGCCTCGGGATCGTCCGTAATTAAGAACGCTTTATTCATAGCCGGCGCGGTCTTTGCGACGGGGGTGGCGTGCGTGGAACTCACGGTTAACGGCTGGATTAGTGCCACGGCAAATAAAAACGCCATCAGCACACGGGGCAATTTCACTAATATATTCTTCACTAAGGTTCTCCTGTTTTTGTAATTGTCGAATTCAGATTCAGTGCTTGACTTGAAAGATAGCTGGATGAAGTTCGAAGGCACCCGCGAGGATATGAAGAAGTCTGCGAGCCTGTCAACCTGACAACTGAGATGGGTGGTGCCCGTTCAGCGATTAGTAGCGTTCGCGGGGCGGCTCGATTTCGATCAGGCGATGAACGGGGTCGAAGCTGATTTTGAATGGGCGCAGGGCGCTCAGGCCCAACAAAACTGGGGCATCAGCGTGAGTTCCTGAAACAAGATCCGTGGGAACGTTTCGCAAGATAAGGGCCCCAATCGCCACAGTGGTCGGGCGCACCCGTCGCGTAGCGATTCGGCCTCCACCGATATCCTGAATATAGCCGCGATCGTCTGCCCGGCTGCGCGCCGAATCTCTGATAGCCAGGCCCAGATTGGATCCGGTGTCGATCAAAGCGCGATCGCCGTTGTCGAGCTGAACAAACGGCCGGCGGCCTTGCGACTCACGAAGCCAGGTGACGACGGCGCCACCTTCAGGCTGATTGTTTACGCTGAGGGGGATTTCGCGTGGGTCGAAAGCAGAAAGCTCGTGTCGTGGAATATCGATGATGTAGCCGAGCGGGGAAAACGCTTCGGTCGGGTCGATTACGCCGTCAATATCTGCAGGCAAACCTGAGGTCACCACCACTTCGAGCTTCCCCGGCAGGAAGTTTGCGCGATCGCCCATTGCCAGACTTCGAATTCTGGCTTCACGGGCAGCGGTGGTAATACCGCTCAGTCCGGATATCGACCTTCCCGCGCGGGATTCCAAACCGAGTTGTGCGGCCAGGCGCGCCGAAACCAGCGTAGCTCCTGCCCCCGTATCGATAGCGAAGGTGTAAGGGCCGGATGAGTTAATCCAAACGGTGGTAAGCAATCCGCGCCCGTTCACTTCGCGAAAACTGACGGGCCGAGGGACCGCGAGCCGCGGCGCCACCTGCCGGCTTTTCTCAGGCACAACAAAAAGGGCAGCTCCAAATGAAACTGCCCTCATGCCTGCCGCCAGGGACAGGATGACCGCAAACAGAAGTTTTCGCTTGCTGCTCACGAGATCCTGTCAGTTAGTAGCGTCGCGTGCGGTTACGCAGCTTGTAGGTGTACAGCGCTGAGCTGCCCAGTCCGACCAGCGAACCAATGCCCGCGCCCTTCTTGCCACCAATCATACCGCCCACCGCCGCACCGGCGCCTGTACCGATGGCCAGCGTCAGCTTGTCGCGATGTTTCTGCCAAAAGCTACGACCGCGCGGCTGAGTGTTGTAATCGTAGTAAGCGCGGCTGCTGCCGTTCGAAGCGCGACGAACCGGCGCCCGGTAAGTCGTATAGTTCGAAGTGCGTAAGTTTCGCGCAGGTCTATTGTTGGCGGCGGTTTCGCACGCCCCGAAGCCCTGTTCAAAGCCCTGACGATATGCGATCTGCTCAGCGCTGGACGAATACTGAGACGCATTCGCCGTCTCGACCTGTTCGGGCGAGTTAGCAAGCGTCGTAGTCGTCGGCTGGGTCATCGTCGATTTCTCGTTAGCCGCGGTGGACGACGACGTTGCGTTCGTAATCAGAGCACCAAGCCCTGCACCCACCAATGCGCCAACCAGGGTCAACGCGAGTAGCATCTTTTTCGTAATAAGCATTGCAAATTCTCCTTTTAACTTCTTCAATGTGGTCCTGCCGTGAAGCGACGCCTGTCATGAGAGCAACATCCATGCCCTCAAGCCCCTGTTATCGCGAAAAATCTTTCCGCGTACGCGCTGAGCAGCATTTCCCAGCGTTTAGGTAGCATGTCGCAAGAAATTTGTAAGATTGTGAAAAGACGCTGAATTGGGATTCAAGGTGCAGGTCGCGGCACTATGTTCCATATGGGATCGCAGCGTATCCCATATGATCAAACGAGAGATTGAATTGATTTAGCGAAGGATCGTGGCCCGGGTGTGCAGCCCGTGAAATCACGCGCAAGATGCGCGTGCCACAAACTATTTTTGGAGGTCCGTCGCCGCGGCAGTAGCGCGAAAGCGCTTCGACTTAGCGTCCTGCATGCATTTTCGAAAGGGCTCTTCGCGAGCCGGCGCCGTCAATTCCCATGCGCTCGTTTGCCAATTGTCGGTAGCCTTCGGCTTCGGCAACCAGCCAGGCAAAGGCATAAGCAGGTAACGCGAGAGGACTTTGATGTAGGGTTCATACATTTCCCGCAACTCCGCCAGGATCTTTTCGTCGCCTGGTTCGTTGCGCAGTTGAACTCCACACTCGCTTAAAACTGTACGCAATCGCGCCAACTCTTCCGTGCTCAGACGCGCACCGTCAGATTCAAGCGGCGAGGTATTAAAAACCTGGGCGAGATCGACGACCGCATGCCGTGTCATCTTAAAAGTTAATTGAGCTTGCCATTTTGGCACTCCATCAATTCCAACCATCACCAGGCTGCAAGTGTCCAGCACTGTGCTGAGGGCGGCCAGCCATGACTGGTTGTCGTGCTGTGAACGGAAGAAACATAAGACGGGATAAGACAGATGGCTCTCGAGAAGATCGGCTGACCACCTTTCCCAGTCGCGGAGCAAGTGATCGAGACTCTCCATCTCCCCCGCTTCGCGATAACGCCTCAGCAACTCTCCGGCTGTTGGCGGGGTCCCGGCGCGCGCATCCAGCATCGAGATGTTCACTTCGCGCCGCGAAAACGCCTGGTAGAGTACCGGCAGGTAACTAATCACCATCGCGAAAAAACCAATACCAGTGCCCGCCTCAACAATAGTGATGGCCCGGCCGGTTGTATTGGCATGCGTCACATCACCTAAACCGAGTGTGAAAAATGTTGAGCCGCTGAAGTAGAGTGCCTCGCGAAGTCCGGCAGAAACACCGACTTCTCCAAACTGGCCGACCGCCAAATGAATCAGGGCGAACCCGAGCACTAGCGCCAGCGCCCAGACGGTAAGCAACATGATCAGCGACAACGGCCCGAAAAAACTGAGCAGCTTTTCTTTTCTTCTATTGTTTTGAATCCTCTGAGCGATCGCCAACCATGGTTGCCAGGTCAGCAGGTAAAGCAGGCGGGTCAGGCGCACGCGTCGGGTGACGCGCCGAGGCAGGATAATAGTTTCAAACGTCTCCCAGAGAACGATCGCCACCAGCGAAGCACCGACTACGCCGATCATCACATG
>DATENS010000028.1:0-3796 GCA_035274925.1 Pyrinomonadaceae bacterium
TGAGGGACGCTCGTCGCCGCATTGTAGTTGTTATCGCCCGCTTGGGAAGCAGTGATGGTGCAACTGCCAGCGCCGGTGAGGTGAACCGTGTTGGCGTTGGCCATGGTGCATTGGCCGCTCGTTGCGGCAAAACTTACCGGCAAGCCGGAAGAAGCTGTCGCGCTCACCACGAAGTCCGCATCGCCAAAAGTCTTAGCTCCCAAAGACCCGAAGTTGATCGTTTGATTAGCCTTGCTGACTGTAAGCGTGCCCGCGCCGTTACTGGCCGCGTAAACAGCATCGCCGGCAAAGGTCGCGTTAATCGTATGCGCGCCACCGCCGAAACCGGTGACATTAAGTGTTGCCACACCGGAGGCATTAGTCGTCGGACAAGCGGGTTGTCCGCCGCCGAGCCCGCATACCTGCGCACTATCGACGCTGAAGACAATGGTCTTGCCAACTACTGCGCCGTCCAGCGAGGTCAGTGTGGCGGTCAACGTCTGCGTGGAATTGAAGACGCCTGAGCCTGAAACAGCCGACACCGTAGTGGGCGCCAACGAGCACGGCGGCGGAAGTGAGTTTGGCGAAACCGGCGTCAACAAAAACGCGTGTTGATGTGTGGGGTCCGAAGAGTTGGTCCCAAAACCTGTGATCTGCCCCGCGGCATTAATTCCCTGAGCCTCTTCCATGGTGAAGGTCGTCGAGTCGTCGAGGCTATTAAGGTCGGTCATGACGCCGTTCTTCCAAATAAAAGCCCGACTTGCGCCGCCGACAATGTCGGCTGCACCGACCACCTGGCCACTCGCATTGACGTCGTATGCGTAGCTGTTGTTTCCGCCTAGGCCCGGCGTGCCGATGTTCTGCATCGCGCCGTTCCAAACAAACGCACGGTTCGATGCTGTCGGCACAGTCTGTTGTTTGTATCCGACGACCCAATCACTACTGCTAACTTCTTCAATCGCGTTCCCCCAACTGGCAAGTGGACTGGCTGGATCGATATCCTGCAACGATGTCCCATTAAAAAGGTAAGCATGAAAAGGCGCTGAGGAAACAAAACCAACACCCGTGATATGACCGGTGTTGTTGATTCCATTCGCGTAAATTGTTGTAACGCCATTTCCGGCAGGTATGGCCCGCATGCCCAGACTCGGATCCCAAATGAATCCCACCGCGTCGGACGTCATCACGTCCTGCTCTGATTGCCCGACCACTGATCCTGAGTCATTTATGTCGTTGGCATCCGAAGTGTTGCCAACGTTGAGAACGCCAAGGTTAATCAGCTCGCCGGCATCTGAAATACCGTTGTTGTTGTCGTCGTGCCAGATGAACGCTCGTTGCGATCCGTTAGCCAGGGTTGCACTACCCACCACAAAGTTCGAGGCATTCACCGCATTTGCTCTGCCCGTTGAGCTGGGTAAGCCTCCAAACGTTCCCAGATCAATGCGTACGCCGCCCTTCCAGAAAGCAGGTTTTGTCGCAGACTCGCCGGCCACACTACCGCAGTTATTGATGCCGAAACCTTTGCTGGTCACGCCTACCGTTCCCAGGTCTGTAAGAGTGTAGGTCGCTGGTCCCTGGGCGCGGCTGCGGCGCGCGGGCCACATCGAAACCAGCGCCATGGCGAGCAAACACACAACGGCGATGTGCAAGCCTGGTGAGCGGCGTTTTGGTAATGCTTTGAAGTGCGGTTTTCGCAATGGGGTTAATTCGGGAAAAATGTTGGTCAGCTCGAGCGATCAGGCAACCACTAATCGGTCAAAGCCGAAACCGGGGAGCGCTGACGAAAGATGACTTTAAACGGGGCTAAGAAACAAGTCAACGCAATACGCACTGCGGCGCCAATTTTGAAATACACAGTGATTTCAGAAACGGCCAGGACTGTCGGAATTTTGTTCTGGCGACGGCGTTTAGCGTGATAAGATTGGCCCGGTCTCTCCCCGGCGTAGCCGCTAACCGCCGAGACTTCCCCTATGCTTCGCAAGACACCCGGCCTCGTATTCGTGCTCATCGCACTCGCCGGCGCTCTCGTGCCGGGCTTTGCGGCGTCTTCTGAATCTCGCGACAGCCAAGGCATTTCCGGCCGGCGTTGGCTACGCAAACCAATCATCATTTCTTTCTCGATCTCCTTGGCCTCGCCGCCTCCGAATATTAAAGAAGAGAGCGATGTCCTGGGCGCGGCGCGCCGCGCGATGCAGAGCTGGACGGAAGCCGCAGACGTGCAGTTTCTGGAAACGTCCTCTTCGACTGAAACGATTAGTCCAGCCAACGCAGGCGACGGTGTTAATTTGATTACCATCTCGCCGGCGAACTCGGCAGCCTTTCGATCTTCCGAGATTCCCGGTCAGACGCGCGTCTTCTACGATTCAGGCGGAGCAATTGTCGAAGCCGACATCGCCCTCAACCCTAACGTGCAATTTTCCAGCGATGGGACGCCCGGCACCTACGATCTTGAGTCGACATTTGCACATGAGTTTGGACACCTGCTCGGCCTCGAGCATTCGGCGGTCATCGCAGCAACGATGCAGCCTCGCCAGGCAAAGAACGGAGTTTACGGATTGCCGGCGATTACCCAGAGAAGTTTGTCCGCGGACGATCAGGCGCGTGCGCGAAGCTTGTACGGTCCCAATTCCGGTGGCTCTTCGATCGCAGGCCGGCTGACCACAAACATCTCAGGCCGCGCGCGCATGATTTTTGGCGCTCACGTTTTTGCGGAAGACATTTCCGGCAGCGTAGTCGCGAGCAGTATCAGCACATCGGCAGGGAATTATCGTCTGGACGGACTACGCGCGGGAATCTATCGAGTTTTCGGCCAGAGCTTGAATGGCGCCGTTTCCGCCGCGGACATCGGCTTGTCCGGAAATTATTTCGGACTGACGGAAACCACGCCAGAGTTCCGTAGTTTCATCGGCTCGGCCTCGACGCCGTCGCAGTCACTCAACCTGAGCGCCAACTCGAGTTCCAGAT
Organism: Pyrinomonadaceae bacterium; assembly: GCA_035274925.1. GTDB lineage: Bacteria > Acidobacteriota > Blastocatellia > Pyrinomonadales > Pyrinomonadaceae > UBA11740. The sequence goes on from DATENS010000028.1 coordinate 2,944, forward strand.
TGAGCTTCTTCGTGTTCACCAATCCCGCACCGGCCCTGACGCCGCGTATGATTGGCATGAACGCAGAGTTGTCGACTGCTCCGCTCCCGTTACAACCGGGTGAGACTTTTACTGTTTACCTGGCCGGAGAGAATCTCGATCAGCTTACCGCCAACGCGATCTCAATCAGCTCGCCTTTGATTCAGATCGATCAGGCCAGCCTGCAACATGAGGAATTCGACACGCCCTTTCCCGTCATTAGCTTCCGATTGATAGTCGGCCGGGATGTTCAACCGGGAGATTACTCAATCCGTTTACAAGCTGCGGATGGTGAGTTGGCCTATCTTCCCGGCGCGCTGACCATCGAGCGCTAGACCCCGAAACCCAAGGGCGTTGAGCTGGTTTGTGCGTTTTCTTACCAAACCACTTGCCTTATCCTGAGGGTGGCGTTAACATTCCCACCGTCCAAACGGCATCATTCATCGGCGATAGCGCAGCGGCTTTTTCCGTGCTCTTTATTCGAAGATCCTGACGCGGAGGTTGATAATGGTTGACTTTCTCCTGTCAATTGTAGGTCTGGCCTCTCTGGGTGGCGCGATTTATCAATTCTATCGGTTCGTTACCGATCCCAATCCCGGGGGCGGTCACATGAACGGCTGGATTGCGCTGGGCTTGGCGATCATTTTTTGCGCCTGCGCCCTCCTGCTGTTCCTGCGCCACGTGAACAAGGAAGAAGAGATTCACATCACCCAGTAAGAAGCTTGCAAGAATCAATCGAACCTCGACAATCCCGAATTGTCGGGATTGCTTGCGACGGTGAGCTTCCTGAAATGTGGAAGCTTATCCGCCTGCGAACTGAGTTGAACAAAACAAG